>NZ_JBFUKD010000611.1:0-2225 GCF_056401005.1 Microvirga sp. P4_G7
GCACGGAAGCATCCGATGCCATCAAGCAGCGGATGAAGGAGGTTCACACCTTCGCCCTCGTCACAGCGCCCGATGCGAGGCCCTACGTCCGCATGATCATCGAACGGCTGTTTTCGACATTGCCCGTTCTTTCGCATCTCGAAATTGCGCGTGGGGTGGAAATCAAGTCTCTTGGAACCATCTCGTGACCACGGTCACGCCCGAAACCTTCCTCGCAATCTTCCTGATTTTCTGCCGGATCGGTGGATGTCTGCTGATCGTTCCCGGCTTCTCGAGCGGTCGGGTGCCGCCTCAGGTGCGCCTCTTCATCGCGTTGGCGGTGACCTTCGCGCTCTCGCCATTGTTGATCGACAAATTCGAGGGGCGGCTCTCGGATCAAAATCCGGCGGTAACATTGCAATGGATTTTCACGGAGAGCCTGACCGGTCTCCTGATCGGCTTGCTCGGCCGCATCTTCTTCGTCGCTTTGCAGACGATGGCGACAGCCATCGCCATGGCCATCGGCTTCGGAAGCATTCCCGGAACGGCCATCGACGAAGGTGAAATGATGCCGGCGATCGGATCAATGATCATGATGGTTGCGACGGCACTTCTCTTCCTGTCGGATCTCCAATGGGAGCTGTTCCGGGGCCTGATCGCCTCTTACGCGCGCCTGCCGCCCGGTGAAATTTTCTCGACCCAGCTGGCACTGATGCAGATCACCGATCAGCTGACGCAAGCCTTTCTCCTGTCTCTGCGGATCAGCAGTCCCTTCATCGTCTACTCGGTTGTCGTCAACCTTGCGGTCGGTTTGACCAATAAGCTGACACCACAGATTCCCGTCTATTTCCTCGCAACGCCGTTTGTCCTGTTCGGAGGCCTCCTCATGCTCTACTTCCTCTTCACCGAATTCATGGCGATCTTCATGGCTGGATTCGCTCTCTGGCTCCGCGAGGGATAGCGACGTGGACAAGCGGCTCCGCAAGACACAACGCCTCTTGAAGGTGCAGGAGCAATTGCAGAAGAGCGCCGAGTGGAAGCTCGGCAGCCTTCAGCGAAAGGCTGCCGAGCTTCAGGATGCGCAGCGTGTTCTCATCGAAACGCTCAATGACGACGAAAAACTGCACGGTCTTTTTGTCGAACCGACGGCGCGGCGCCTGCATGAACTCGCCGGACGCGCGAGCCTTGTCGAGCAGGAACGGGAAGCCCAAACGAAGATCGTCCTCGACCAGACCATGAAGGTGAAGCGCACCGAGCGGCTTGTCGACACCCTTGCCGTCGAGCACCGCCGATCATCGGAGAAGAAAGACTATCTCGCGCTACTCGACCGTCTCGCTACAAAAGTCGATGCAAGCCTCCCGTAAGCTAGCGCCGCTATTACGAACGGGCCGAAGAAGGACCTGAGGAAGGCGTCGCATGGCCATCAACCCGCCCACTGACATCGTACACGACGTTGCAAGGGCTGCCGATCCGATGCGGTATCAGGCTGCGGCGAGCCGCCTTTCGCAGTTCGCAGCGTCCAACGCCGAAGGGTTCGACGACGTGTTCAAGGCGACGATGGCGCCCGCGCTCTCCATGCCGTCCGATCCCTACGCGGCAAGAACCGCCTTCCGCAATGAAACGGCCTTGAGCGGCGACAAGTCGAAGACCGCCTATCAGCAACTCGAAGCCTTCGTCTTGCAGAGTTTCATCGAAACCATGCTGCCGAAGGATGCAGAGGCATCGTTCGGGAAAGGGACGGCCGGTAACGTCTGGCGCTCAATGATGGCGGAACAGATCGGCACCCAGATTTCGAAGGCGGGCGGCGTCGGAATTGCCAAAATCCTGGCGTCTCACCCACCATCGTCGACGAACGAAACCGCCAAATTGTCGACCGATTGAGAAGTGCCGATCGCAAAGAGYGACTTGCATGTCAGCTTTGCCTAGGAAGGATTCAATGATGTTAGAAAAATCGATCGAGCGCCTCAAAGAGGTCATCGTCGCGGAATCAGCCGCACTCGCAGTCCACGATCTGTCGGGGCAGCAGGACTTCAATCGACGCAAAAGCCAAAGCCTGCTCGAACTCACCCGCATAGCACGAGCCACGGAAGGCGCCGCCCTCGACACCGGTGCGATTTCGCGCCTCGCAGAGTTGCGCGAGAAGCTCGACTTCAACCATTCGGTCATCGGGATGCATCTGCGGGCGTCGCAGGAAGTGGCCGACATCATCTCCAATGCCATTCGCAACGCCGAATCAGACGGTACAT
>NZ_JBFUKD010000612.1:0-2206 GCF_056401005.1 Microvirga sp. P4_G7
CTTCATCATATTGACGTCCTCAACCGCGATCGAGCCGCGGTTGCGGAAGAACACCACGAGAATGGCGAGGCCGATGGCCGCCTCCGCCGCCGCGACCGTAAGGATCAGCAGCGCGAAGACCTGGCCGACGATGTCGTTCAGGTGAGTGGAAAATGCGACCATGTTGATGTTCACGGCGAGCAGAATGAGCTCGACCGACATCAGGATCACGATGACGTTCTTGCGGTTGATGAAAATGCCGAAGACGCCGAGCGTGAAAAGCACGGCGGCGACGGTGAGATAGTGACCGAGACCGATGACCATGGCGCGCTCCTCAAAGTCCCTGACGGAAGGGGACCTTCCGCAGTTCGACGGCGGTTTCCTGCGTCCGGGCATTCTGCTTGTTGATGTCCTGACGCTTGACACCGACACGTTCACGCAGCGTCAGAACGATCGCGCCAATCATCGCGACGAGCAGGATCAGGCCGGCCGTCTGGAAGAAGAAGAAGTAGCGGGTGTAGAGCACCTGCCCGATCGCTTCCGTATTGGTCATCACGTCGGCGGACGGGATCGGCGCCAGCGGTGTGCGGACGAGATGGGGATCGATGATGTACGTGCCGAGCACCAGGATCAGTTCCAGCAGGAAGACCACTCCGATGAGAGCGCCGACCGGCAGATATTGCAGGAAGCCTTGGCGCAGCTCGGCGAAGTCCACGTCGAGCATCATGACGACGAAAAGGAACAGCACGGCCACCGCGCCGACATAGACGATGATCAGGATCATCGCCAGGAACTCGGCGCCCATCATCAGGAAGAGCCCCGCCGCGTTGACGAAGGCCAGGATGAGAAACAGCACCGATTGCACGGGGTTACGCGACGCGATCACCATGAAGCCCGAGGCTATGGCGATGGTCGAGAACAGATAAAAGAACGCGGCGGTCACCGTCATGCTTCAGCTCAGCCGCCTGGTGGCGGCCCCTTCCCAGGCGCCGGAAACCGGCGGCCCGTCTATAGTTTCACAATCCAGGCAGGACAACCCGCCGGAACATTGCCTATCCCCTGCCCTTACGGACCGAGGTCATTCCATCAGCGATACGGCGCCGTCTTGACGAGGTTGCGGGCGATCTCCCGCTCCCATCGATCGCCGTTCGCGAGTAGCTTGGCCTTGTCGTAGTAGAGCTCCTCGCGAGTCTCCACCGAGAATTCCAGGTTCGGCCCCTCGACGATGGCATCGACCGGGCAGGCCTCCTGGCACAGGCCGCAATAGATGCACTTCACCATGTCGATGTCGTARCGCGTGGTGCGGCGCGTGCCGTCATTGCGGCGCGGCYCSGCCTCGATSGTGATCGCCTGCGCCGGGCAGATCGCCTCGCASAGCTTGCASGCGATGCAGCGCTCTTCGCCRTTSGGATACCGGCGCAGSGCATGCTCGCCGCGAAAGCGCGGGCCGCGATGGCTCAGCTCGAACGGGTAGTTGATCGTCGCCTTCGGCTTGAAGAAATAGCGCATGGCCAGGAAGAACCCGGACACGAACTCCTTCAAGAGGAGTGATTTTGCGACCTGATCGAGTTTCATGGACCGGTCTCCCTTAACGTATCCCCGGCGCAAGGCCGGTCGCCATCAGCACGCCCGCGACGATGATGACCATAGCGAGCGAAAGAGGCAGGAACACCTTCCAACCCAGCCGCATCAACTGATCGTAGCGGTAACGCGGCACCATCGCCTTCGCCATGGCGAACATGAAGAACAGGAAACACGCCTTGAGCACGAACCAGATCACGCCCGGCACCCAGGTGAATGGCGCGAACGGGATCGGCGACAGCCAGCCGCCAAGGAACAAGATCGTCCCAAGGGCGCACATGGTGATGATCGCCACGTACTCGCCCAGCATGTAGAGCAGGTAAGGCGTCGAGGAATACTCGACCATGTAGCCGGCCACGAGCTCCGATTCCGCTTCAGACAGATCGAAGGGCGGGCGATTGGTCTCGGCCAGCGCCGAGACGAAGAACACCACGAACATCGGCAACAGGGGCAGCCAGTACCAGCCGAGAATGCCCAGGCGCGTGTCCTGCGCTTCGACGATGCCCGAGAGGTTGAGCGTGCCGGCGCACATGAGCACCGTCACGATGACGAAGCCGATGGAGACCTCGTAGGACACCATCTGCGCCGCCGAGCGGAGGGCTCCCAGGAAGGCGTATTTCGAGTTCGAAGCCCAGCCGCCCATGAT
>NZ_JBFUKD010000613.1:0-2206 GCF_056401005.1 Microvirga sp. P4_G7
CGGCAGGGCAAGGGGTGGCGCGTCGCTTCCGATATCGTCTCCGAACAGGCTGGACGTGCCATCGGCATTCCACGTCACCGCTTGCGGCGCAACGTGCTGCGCCACGAGCCCGCGCACGGCGTCGCGAAACCCGGCGAGATCGGCGCCCTCTGCAAGATCGATTCGACGAAACTGCATCAGAACAGACTCAGTTGTTGCGGCGGGCGTGGCGCGAGGTGTCGACGCAAGTCAGAACGATCCGTCAGCGCGAGCGGGCGGTGGTCCGCGGCGATCAGGAACGGACGCGCCCGTTTCACGCTCGTGGTGAGGCGCGCAATGTCGTCGAGGCGAAGCGTCGTTTGCCGACGGGCGGCGATGATCCTGTCGACGGCCCGCTTGCCGAGACCGGGAATGCGCAGCAACATTTCCCGGTCGGCGCCATTCACGTCGACCGGGAAGCGGCCTCGATTCTTCAACGCCCAGGCAAGTTTGGGATCGATGTCGAGATCGAGCATGCCGTTCTCGCCGCCCGCGGCGATTTCGTTCACGGTGAATCCGTAATGACGCAGCAACCAATCGGCCTGGTACAACCGGTTCTCCCGTTGCAGCGGCGGCGGCTTCAACGGCAGCATGGCGCTCGCTTCCGGAATAGGGCTGAACGCCGAGTAATAGACCCGTCGGAGTTTGTAGGTGTCGTACAGCGACGCGCTGGTCTCGAGCACGGCCTCATCGGTCGTCTCGTCCGCGCCGACAATCATCTGCGTGCTTTGCCCGGCCGGGGAAAAGGTGCGCCGTTCATCCCGCGCCTCGGCGATGCGCTCGTGCATCTGTCCCATGGCGACGCGTATCGCCGACCCGCTTTTCTCCGGAGCGAGGCGCGTGAGGCTCGGCTCGGACGACAATTCGAGATTGATCGACAAACGGTCCGCCCAAAGCCCCGCCTGCTCGATCAGCCAGGGGCTGGCTTCAGGGATCGTCTTGAGATGGATGTAGCCGGCGAAGCCATGATCCCGGCGCAGCGTCTTCGCCACCAGGATCAGTTGCTCCATCGTGTAATCCGGCGAGCGAATGATGCCCGACGAGAGAAACAGCCCCTCGATATAGTTGCGCTTGTAGAAGGCGACGGTGAGTGACACGATTTCGGCGACGCTGAATCGCGCCCGCCGCACGTTCGACGAGCGCCGGTTGATGCAATAGGCGCAATCGAACAGGCAGTAATTGGTGAGCAAAATCTTCAATAGCGAAACGCAGCGCCCGTCCGGCGTGTAGGCGTGACAGATGCCGCTTCCGGTGGTCGAACCGAGACCCTTCGCCCCCGCAGCACGCTTGGGCGCTCCCGACGAGGCGCAAGAGGCGTCGTATTTGGCGGCATCCGCCAGAATGCGAAGTTTCGTCTTCAGCGCCGGATCCATCGCGACCTCCTTCATGTTCACTATATGTTCTCATTCCGACCGAAGACAAGGCCCCTCTCCCCACGGCATGCGGCGTTTATTTCGCGGCTGAATTGATGACCGCTTCGATATGGTGGCCGTCCGGATCGAGCACGAAAGCGGCGTAGTAATGGGGCCCATAATGGGGTCGCAGACCGGGACCGCCGTTGTCGCTACCACCATGTTCCAACGCGGCCTTGTGAAACGCGGCGACGGCCTGCCGATCGGGAGCAGCGAGGGCGAGGTGGAAGCCCGGCCCAGGCGGCCGCTGGCCTTCCGGGCGATATTTGATGGCCAGTTTGTCACCGCCGCCGGGAACGCCGTATCCGACGGCCTGGCCGGCCTCTCCAGGTCTGAGATCCTCCCACACCCGGCCATATCCGAGGGGGGCGAGGACGGCATCGTAGAATTTTGCCGCGCGTTCGATATTCGCGACGCCGAAAGAAACATGATGAAGCACGAGCGAAGATACTCCCCGGCAAGGATAACATTGCATTCTGCACACGGACCCGGCGCCCGCCAGCCGCACGCAGGCTGGCGCCGCGGATTTGCGATTGATAACTTCGCAAGATGGAGACGACAGCCGAACGAGGTGGAAGCAGGATGAAGAAGAGCGCAACGACCAACGGCGAATCGCCTTCCCGGCTGATCGACGCGAGGATCAAGGAACTGGACGACTGGAGAGGCAAGACGCTCTCCCATGTCCGCGCGCTCATCAAGCAAGCCGCTCCTGACGTGATCGAGGAGTGGAAGTGGAGAGGCGTTCCGGTTTGGTATCACGATGGAATGATCTGCAC
>NZ_JBFUKD010000614.1:0-2206 GCF_056401005.1 Microvirga sp. P4_G7
TCGCATCACTTCACATCGTTTGAACACATTTCTTTTTGGTAGAACAGTTACTATCCAACCGGTCGTCACCGCCCCACGGCGCGTTCATCTTCGCTCGGTGAGGGCACCAATTTGAAGTACTCGCAGCAATGCCGCGGCGCTGTCGAGGCCACGCATAAGACTTTCAGCGTAGGTTCAGAGTGTAGTCTCGTCTGTTGACACAAAAATGGAAACAGTTGATCGTATTTTCCAGACCGAAGCGTCACCCGAAGCAGGTGGCCCAAGAACAGCGTCCAACGAGTGAGGCGCCGAAAAGGAGCATGCTCGGTTTTTAGGGCGGAGGAAACGGGAGGTATGGCGTGGAGCACGCACTGGAGGTGCGCGACGTCTCGCTTCGTTTTGGCGGTGTGCATGCGCTGACTGATGTCAGCTTCGCCATTCGCCAGGGAGAACTATTCTCCATCATCGGCCCCAACGGCGCCGGCAAAACCTCGATCGTGAATTGCATTTCGGGTCGCTACCGCCCGACGGAAGGCGAGATCCTTTTCGGTGGTCGCATCATCACCCGGCTGAGGCCGAATTCCCGCGCCAGCCTCGGTATCGGACGCACGTTCCAGAACCTCGCGTTGTTTCATCACATGAGCGTTCTCGACAACATCATGGTGGGGCGCCACCACCTCCTAAAGAACAACTTCATTACAGGCTCGCTCTATTGGTTTACCGGCGCACGAAATGAGGAGCTGGAACATCGCCGCAAGGTTGAAGAGATCATCGATTTTCTCGACCTGCAATCGGTCCGCAAGTCACCAGCCGGAACGCTTTCTTACGGGCTTCGGAAACGCGTCGAGCTCGCCCGTGCCATGGCGCTCGAACCCCAATTGATCCTCCTCGACGAACCAATGGCTGGCATGAACCTCGAAGAGAAAGAGGACATGACCCGCTATGTCGTCGACCTCAACGAGGAGTATGGGATGACGGTCGTGATGATCGAACATGACATGGGCGTTGTCATGGATATCTCGCATCGTGTGATGGTGCTCGATTTCGGACGCAAGATCGCGGAGGGCGTTCCAAATGAGGTGCTCGCCAATCCGCATGTAAGGGAAGCTTATCTCGGAGAGGGATCCGATACTCTACAAGGCTCGGATGATGCATTCGCGGAGACCGCGGCATGAGCGTGAACTACGCGTCTCGCGCGGCTCTGGCTGACACCTTCCCTAAACTGTTGCGCCTCAACGCCAAAGAATATCCGACGGATATCGCCTTGCGGGAGAAGGATCTCGGAATTTGGCGGACCTTTTCCTGGACAGACTATCACCAGCGCGTTCAAGCGTTCTCGCTGGGACTTCGTGATCTAGGCCTTGCGAAGGGCGACGTTGTCGCTCTCATCGGAGACAATCGTCCGGATTGGATATGTGGTGAGATCGCCGCTCATGCGATCGGCGGCATGTCGCTCGGCATCTATCGCGACGCGTTGCAGGATGAGGTCCTCTATCTTCTTTCCCGCGGAGAGGCGAAAGCCGTCTTCGCCGAGGATGAAGAGCAGGTCGACAAGCTGCTCGAACTCGGCGACCGGATTCCGACCGTTCGCCATATTGTCTATTCCGATCCGCGCGGCATGCGCAAATACGACGACCCTCGCCTGATATCGTCGAGTGCGCTCGTCGAACGCGGAATTGCATGTGGCGAAGCACAACCGGATCTCTACGACAGGCTCGTCGACGAAACGAACGGAGATGACGTCACGATCCTCTGCACGACCTCGGGAACGACAGCCCACCCCAAGCTCGCGATGCTCGCGTCCGGACGTGTGCTGCGCCATTGCGCAAGCTACTTGGCCGCAGATCCGAAAGGGCCGAACGACGAATACGTATCGGTCCTGCCGCTACCGTGGATCATGGAACAGGTCTATGCGCTGGGCAAAGGTCTGCTTTGTCGGATGAAGGTCAACTTCATCGAAGAGCCCGAGACGTTGATGCACGATTTCCGTGAAATTGCGCCCACGTTCGTCCTGTTCGCACCTCGGGTGTGGGAAGGCATAGCCGCGGACGTCCGCGCGCGCGTCATGGATTCGTCGCCTCTGAAGCGCGTATTGTACGATTTGGGCATGAAAATCGGCCTCAACTCGATCGACAAGGGCGAGCATTCGACGCTTTCAGATGTCCTCATTTTTCGAGCGCTTCGCGACCGGCTAGGCTTTACGCGACTTCGCTCGGCCGCTACGGGC
>NZ_JBFUKD010000615.1:0-2205 GCF_056401005.1 Microvirga sp. P4_G7
TGACCGTGCTGTGTGGGTTCCTCGGCGCCGGCAAGACTTCGCTGCTGAACCATGTCCTCAACAACCGCGAGGGCAAGCGCGTCGCCGTGATCGTGAACGACATGAGCGAGGTGAATATCGATGCCGATCTGATCCGCGATGGCGGAGCCAATCTGTCCCACACCACCGAGCGTCTCGTCGAGCTCACCAACGGCTGCATCTGCTGCACATTGCGTGATGACCTACATCAAGAGATTGCGCGCATCGCCGGTGAAAAGCGCTTCGACTACCTGTTGATCGAGGCGACTGGCATCGCGGAGCCTCTGCCGATCGCCGCCACCTTCTCGTTTCGCGACGAGCACGGCCGTTCGATCGCCGACCTCGCCCGCCTCGACACGACCGTAACCGTCGTAGACGCGCACAGCCTCGTCAAAGACTTCAATGGCGGCGACCTTTTACGCGAACGCGGCGAGACGCGGGATGTCAACGACGAGCGAACGCTGGCCGATCTCCTCGTCGACCAAATCGAATTCGCCGACCTCGTGATCGTCAACAAGTCCTCGACGGTCGACGCGGACGAACGCGCCCATGTCCGCAGCATCGTGAAGGCGTTGAATGCGGACGCGCAAATCGTGGAAGCCGACTTCGGTCACGTTCCGAACGATCGGATTCTCAACACTCATCTGTTCAGGGAAGCAAAAGCCGCGACGCATCCATTGTGGTACAAGGAACTCTACGGAAACGTCCCCCATAATCCCGAGACGGAAGAGTACGGGATCTCCAGCTTCGTGTTTCGCGCGCGTCGACCGTTTCACCCGGACAAATTCCGCGCTTTTCTTCATCGTCGATGGTCCGGGCTGCTGCGGGCGAAGGGTTATCTCTGGGTTGCCACCCGTACAGACCACGTCGTGCAGTTTTCGGTGGCTGGCTCGCAAGTTCGCCTGGACCAGCGCGGAACGTGGTGGTGTGCCGTGCCGCGCACGAGCTGGCCGAACCATCCGCAATTCCGGCAGTTCCTGCAGACTCGCTGGGATCCCATCTGGGGCGATCGTCGCCAGGAGCTCGTCTTCATCGGCCGCAATCTGGACGAGGCTGCCATCCGAATGGCCCTGGAGGATTGTCTGGTGGGGTCCGAGACGGTGTTCGATACCGCGACATACAAACGGCTCAGCGATCATCTGGGGCCCGAGGACGTCGCCTTCGAACATGCGCCGGAACTGCTCAGGATCGGCCATCCGCATCCGCCCCAGATCGGGCTACGGTTCTGATACGATCTCCAGGCTCAGCTTCGACATAGGATTTTTTACACATAACGCTGCTGTCTGCGCCGGCGGGCAGAGGAATAAGCCTCTACTTCACCTATTTCACGTCCGTGATATAGACTTTGCCGAACGTCCCATGGCTCGACAAAGTACCGCATGCACGCTCCCGACCAATATAGGCCCTCCTCTTCGTCCCAGGATCGGGACGAGAATGCTGAAATGTTTCAGCTGGCCCCTGTTTCCCTTTGGTTAGAAGATTATGGCGACGTCAGGAAGCTGTTCGAAGATTGGCGGCAGGAGGGGGTAACAGATCTGCGCGAGCATCTCAGCGCGGACCCAAAGAGGATCAAGTCCTGCTCGAGCCTCATCCGCGTCCTGAAAGTCAATCGCAAGACGCTTGCCCTGTTCGAGGCTGACGATCTGGAACACCTTGTCGAGAATCTCGGCAGCGTTTTCCGCGACGACATGCTTCAGACCCATGTCGAGGAACTCGTGCAGCTTTGGGAGGGGCAGACCGAGTTTTTCAGTCACACTGTGAACTACACGCTCTCCGGCACACGGCTCGACATTCAGTTGAAGGGCAGCATTTTGCCCGGATACGAGCAGGATTGGACGCGCGTTCTGGTCGCGATCGAGGACGTCACCGAGCGAGAAACCGCACGCCGCCAACTTGCCCTGAGCGAGCGATATTCGCGCGGGCTGTTCGAACATTCGCCGGTATCCCTGTGGGTGGAAGATTTCGGCGCCGTGAAGCGCCTGCTCGACGAAGCGAGGGACCAGGGCATCGTTGACTTCAGGGTGTTTACCGACGTGCATCCTGAATTCGTCGAGCGCTGCATGGCCGAGATCCGCGTCATCGACGTCAATCAGCACACGCTCGATCTCTTTGCGGCCGACGACAAATCAACCTTGTTCAGCCGTCTCAGCGAAGTGTTTCGCGATGACATGCGCGAACCTTTCAGGG
>NZ_JBFUKD010000616.1:0-2204 GCF_056401005.1 Microvirga sp. P4_G7
TCCGCCGTCCTTCTCGCGAAATCCGGCCTCTTTGTAGAAACGTTTCGGCAGCGTCGGTTTCATGCCGGCTTGGGCGGATCGCATGGGATTCGGCTCGTCGGCGCCGGGAAACCAGTCTCTCGTGTCTGTCATGGCCAATGAAGTAGGGTCTCAGGGGTTGATCTGCGAGGGGCGATCGAGAAACCGATCCAGAACCGGGCGCAGATCGGTGTAGGAATCGACGATGACATCGGCGCCTGCCTCGCGCAGGGTAGACACCGGTTGGAATCCCCACGATACGCCCACCGGCCACACACCCGCACTGCGGGCCATGGCCATGTCGAAGCTCGAATCGCCGATCATCACGGTGTCCGTGGCCGGCACGCCGAGCTCCGTCATGGCTTGCTGGATCATCGCCGGGTGGGGCTTCGAGGGCGCATCGTCGGCGGTCTGGATCGTCGTGAACAGGCGCCCCCAATCGTGGCGCTCGAGCAGATGCGCCACGCCGCGACGGCTCTTGCCGGTGGCGATACCGAGAAAGACATCCTCCCGCCGCCCAAGATCGGCGAGATAATCCGCGGCCCCCGGAAAGAGCGGCTCCGCATGGCCGGGATCGCCGCGCAGGGTACTGAAGGCTTCCTTGTAGGCCGCGACCAGCCCCGCGACCGGAGCGTCGGCGCCGCAGAGGACCGTGATCGCCTCCGGCAGTGAAAGACCCACGATCGAGAGTGCCTTCTCACGGCTGGGCGGCGCGAGGCCGAAGGCGGCGAAGGCCATGTGCTGGGCGGCGATGATGATGTTCTGGCTGTCGACCAAGGTGCCGTCGACATCGAACAGGACGAGTTTCATCTCGCGAGTTGTCCTAGGCGTAGGCGGCGGTCATCCGCCGTTCGAGACCGGCCTTCACCTCGGGCCATTCCGGCCGAATGATGCTGTACACGGCGGTGTCCCGGATATGGCCGTCCGGCATGATCATATGCGCGCGCAAGATGCCGTCGAGCTTCGCGCCGAGCCGTTCGATGGCGGCCCGCGATTGATCGTTCAAGCGATGCGTCCGCAATTCCACCACGTTGCATCCGAGCTGCTCGAACGCGTGGCGCAGGAGCAGGAACTTCTGGTGCGTGTTGACGAATGTCCGCTGCCAGGATTTGGCGATCCAGGTGGTGCCGATCTCGACCCGGTGGTCGGCCGCACTGATGTTCATGTACCGCGTCGAGCCGATGATCTCGCCGGTCTCCGCAATGACGATCGCGAAGGGCAATTGCGTCCCGGCCGCCTGCGCTTCCAACGCCTTGTCGATATAGAGGTCGAATTCCTCCGGGCGCGGCACCGTGGTCGTCTTCTTCTCCCAAAGATCGCCGTCGCACACTGCCTGGCCGAGAGCGGCGGCGTCGCCACGTGCCAGCGGTCGCAGGATGAGCCGGTCGGACGAGAGGGTGACGGGTTCGATGTGAAGCATCATGCCTCCGGTGATTCGACGATGGGATCGTAACGGTCGGTATCGAGACCGAGCAGGTTGAAAGTCTGCTGCATGTGAGGCGGCAGCGGCGCGGTGATGTCGATCGGCTTGCCCGTCCGAGGATGAGCAATCACGATCCGTCGTGCCAACAGATGCAGCTTGTTCTGGATGCCGCCGGGCAATTCCCAGTTCTCGATGTCGAAGTACTTGGGATCGCCCACGATCGGATGGCCGATATGGGCGGCGTGCGCCCGAAGCTGGTGCGTGCGGCCGGTCACCGGTTTGAGAGACAGCCAGGCGAGCTTCTGCGCCGATGTCTCGACGACGGCGTAATAGGTCAGCGCGTGGCTGGCTCCCTCGTCGCCGTGCTGCGCGACGCGCATGCGGGAATCGCCCTCGCCTCCCTCTTCCTTCGAGAGATAGGTCGAGATGCGGCCCTGCCGTACCCGGGGAACGCCGGCGACGAGAGCCCAATAGATCTTGCGCGTCGTCCGCGACCGGAACGACTTCGCCAGCGTCGACGCCGCAAAACGCGTCTTGGCGATGACGAGGCAGCCTGCGGTGTCCTTGTCGAGCCGGTGTACGAGGCGGGGCTTCTGGCCGTCCGCGTCGCGCAGGGCGTCGAKCAGCCCGTCCACATGGCGCTTGGTGCCGGAACCACCCTGCACCGCAAGTCCCATCGGCTTGTTGATGACGAGGACATCCTTGTCCTCGTACAGCGTGATCGACTTCAGGAATTCGCGATCGTCCTGATCCTTCGCGGTGC
>NZ_JBFUKD010000617.1:0-2201 GCF_056401005.1 Microvirga sp. P4_G7
GAGCGGGTTGGCGTGGATGCAGTTTTTTCTGATCTATGTGGCTCTGCCTTGCCTGTTCTTTCGGCTGATAGCCGATAAACCACTGGATCAATTGACGAATTGGTGGTTCGTTTCGGCCACCACTCTGTCGACTTTTTGCGCATTCGTTCTTTCGTTCGGCGCCGGATGGAAGCACACGCGGGAAGTCCCTCAGGCCGTCATGCAGGGGGTCGCGGGCTCCTATTCCAACATCGGATACATGGGGCCGCCGCTCGTTCTCGCCGCCATCGGCGCGCAAGCGAGCCCGCCGGTCGTGCTCATATTCGTCTTCGACAACCTGCTGCTGTTCTCGCTCGTGCCGCTTCTCATGACGGTCGCCGGCGTCGAAAAGGGATCTTTGGGCGCGACGGTAAGACACATCGTCTGGCGCGTGGTCACCCACCCCTTCAACGTGGCGACGGCGCTCGGCATCGTCGCGAGCTACTGGCATCTCTCCTTGCCAGGTCCCGCCGACCAGATCGTCACCTGGCTGTCCGGGGCTGCCGCCCCTTGCGCGCTATTTATTCTCGGCGTCACCGTCGCGCTTCGTCCGTTGGGTCGCATTCCGGGTGAGGTGCCGACGCTCGTCTTCATCAAGCTGATCCTGCATCCGTTCCTGGTCTGGGTGCTGCTGTCGGCTCTCGGTGACTTCGGCCCGGTCTGGACTTATGCCGCCATCATCATGGCGGCGCTGCCGCCGGCGCTGAATATTTTCGTGATTTCAACCCAGTACAACGTCGGCGTCGAACGCGCCTCGGCTTGCGTCCTGGTCGGCACGCTCACCTCCATGGTGACGCTGACCGCGCTCCTCTACCTGATCAAGATCGGCGCGCTCCCTTACGACCTTTTTCCGTAGATCACGGGGACGAGGGAGCCTGCATCAACCGCGGGGCACCGATGTGCGGCAGCAAGCCCTCGCGCATGACAGCCCGGCGAAGCGGCCCGATGCCACTGATGGCGAGCAAGCCGGCTCCGCGTAGAAAATCGGCAGGTAGAAAATCCGCCAGGAGCGTCCGGTTGAGCCCATCGACCGCCGTCGTACGAAGGCGAACGTCGAGGTCACGACCGCGCTGATAGTGCCGGAGATCCTCATCTCCACCGAGGGGGCGATTTTCTTCCCGAGCGTCGATTGCCATGTCACGCAAGGCAGCGACATCGCGAAGACCGAGATTGAGCCCCTGGGCGCCGATCGGCGGAAACACGTGCGCGGTCTCTCCGACAAGGGCGAGGCGGGACGCGTAATAGCGGCTGACCGAGAGTCCTCCGAGTGGAACCACGCCCCGCGGCCCGTCGATCGTCATCGCACCGAGAATGGATTGCGCCTGCCGCTCGATTTCGAACGCAAGACTCGCGTCGTCCAACCCGGCGAGGCGCTCTGCATTCTCCGAGCTCGCCACCCATACGAGGCTCGAACGGCGACCGGGGAGGGGCACGAGCGTAAAGGGACCGTGCCGGGTGTGAAATTCCGTCGATGTCTCGCGATGATCCCGATCATGCGTGAGGATCGCGGTCAGCGCCGATTGCGGATACGACCATGTCTTCGCCTCGATCCCAGCCTGTTGCCTGAGCTTGGAATGTCGGCCGTCCGCGGCGACGACCAGACGTGCATTGATGACCTCCCCGTCGGTTAGCCCGATCCAGGCGTGATCACCGATGATCTCGAGGGCTGCGGCCATTCCCGAGATCAAAGTGAGACCTTCCTGCTTTCGGGCCGCGGTCGCGAGCCCTTCGAGAAGGGCTACGTTCTCGATGTTCCAACCGAAGGCGTCGAGGTCGATTTCATGGGCGTGAAACTCGACCGGCGGCGGCCGAAACAGGCTCCCGGTATCGTCGATCAGACGCATCGTCGCGAGAGGCGCCGCCTGCGGTGTCAACAAAGGCCAGAGATCGAGGGCCTGCAGAAACCGCACTGATCCGTTGAGCAGAGCCACTGTCCGGCCGTCGCGGCGGGCGTCGAGGCTGCCGATGAGAGCCGTCTCGAAACCATCCCGCGCGAAGGCGATGGCGGCGGAGAGACCCACCGCACCCGCGCCGACGATCGCAACGTCGTAAATTTTCCTGGTCACGGGCTCTCCCTCGACGCTTTTTGAAACCCTGTCCGGCCGCGATGCACAACTATGACCGCTTTTGCCATTGCTCGCGTCGGAAGCCYATCCCTATGATCCACCAGCGGGAGAAAAGGG
>NZ_JBFUKD010000618.1:0-2198 GCF_056401005.1 Microvirga sp. P4_G7
GCGCAGGCGCGCGAAAGGCTGAAGCATTTCGTCTCGCGCAATGCGTTCGATATCGAAGGATTGGGCGGCCAGCGCATCGAGGAACTCTACGACGAGGGGCTCGTGAAAGGCCCGCAGGACATCTTCACGCTGGCGACGCGAAACGCCGGTCTGCAACGCCTTGAAAATCGCGAAGGCTGGGGCGCCACGAGCGTCAAGAACCTCTTCGCCGCCATCGAAGCGCGCCGCTCGATCACACTGAACCGCGTGATCTTCGCGCTCGGCATCCCGCATATCGGCGAGACGACGGCGCGCTTGTTGGCACGGCACTTTGGAACGTTCGAAGCGTTGCGCGATGCAGCAAATGCGGCCGTGGATCACGAATCCGAGGCCTATGCGGATTTGACCTCCATCGGCGGTGTTGGCGATGTTGTCGCCGACGCGATCGTGGAGTTTTTCAAGGAGACGCACAACGAGGAGATGCTCGACGCGTTACTGCGGGAAGTCACACCCGTCCCCATTGAAGCGGCGGCGTCCGACACGCCCGTCGCCGGCAAGACGGTGGTGTTTACCGGCTCGCTCGAACAGATGACGCGCGAGGAGGCGAAGGCCATGGCCGAACGTCTCGGGGCCAAAGTTGCGGGTTCGGTGTCCAAGAAAACCGATATCGTCGTCGCGGGCCCAGGTGCCGGCTCGAAGCTCGACAAGGCACGCGAATTCGGTGTCCAGGTGATGGACGAGGACGGTTGGTTCGCCTTGGTCGGACGTAAGTGAGTTCGGACACGGTTTTGAGCCGCGTGCCAGGCATGGCATAATCGCTTCATGACTGTGATGACGCCTTTGGTTTCCCTCKATCCGGCGCTGATGAAAGCCGGTGATGTGACGCATTTCTGGCGCGTGCAGCGGCATCACGGGCTCGATTGTCTTCGCGCGACGTTCAGACGTCACTCCTACGCACGTCACAYGCACGAAACCTATGCCGTGGCGGGGATTCTCGGCGGCTGTGAGACCTTCTTCCATCGCGGTACGCAGCATTATGCCGGAGCGGGCTCTCTTGCCGTCGTCTGCCCCGATGAGGTGCACGATGGCGAGCCGCACGACGGTGGCTTCGAGTACCGGACCCTCTATCCCTCGGTCGACCTCATGCGCGAGATCGCCGAGGAGGTCGCTGGACGCCCGCTCGCCTCGGCGCCGTGGTTCTCGCGTTCGGTGATCGAGGATCCGGATCTCATACGGGATTTGGCCATCCTGCACGCGAGTCTGTGCCGGGACGACACCCGGACGAGCGAACTCGAGCAGGACACGCGCCTCGTTGCGTTCCTCGCCAAACTCATCGCGCGCTGGGCCGATCTCGATGGCGCGCCGCCTGCGCGTATCGGCGCGACCGGCCTTGTCCGCGTGCGGGACTATTTGGAGGCCAATCTCGCCGAGGAGACGGATCTGGCCGAGCTGGCGGCCATGGCCGGGTTGTCCCGCAGCCATTTCATCCGCGCCTTCCAGCGGGAGACGGGATTGGCGCCACACGCCTATCTGACGGATCGACGCTTCCGGGCGGCGAGCCGGTTGTTGGAACGCGGCGAGGCGCCAGGCGACGTGGCGGCGTCCTGCGGATTTTTTGATCAGAGCCACCTGAACCGTGTGTTCAAGGCGCGGATGGGCGTGACCCCGGGGACCTTTCGGGCGGCCTGACCGCAGCACTTTCATCCAAGACATTCAGCAAAACGACCGGCATAAGGGCGCGATGAACATGAGCATTCATCCACCCCGTCCGTCCGCGCCGCCGCATTGGCAGGAGGCGAAGGCCGGTCTTCGCGATATCGCGCCCGCCGCCATCGCCGCCATCCCGATCGGTCTCCTGTTCGGCGCCATTGCCGTCGGCAAAGGCCTCTCTCCGGCGGAAGTGGGCCTCATGTCCGCCCTGGTTTTCGCGGGCGGCGCGCAATTCGCGGCCATCGAGAGCTGGGTCCATCCCGCGCCGATCTTGGCTCTGGCCTTCTCCGCGTTCCTCATCAACGTCCGTCACGTGCTCATGGGCGCCTCGCTCTCGCCCAAGATCGTCATGACCCGTCAGGAGAAGCTGGTCGCATTCTTCTTCATGACGGACGAAAGCTGGGCATTGTCGGAGCGGCGCGCCATGGCACGACCGGTCACGGCCGCCTATTGGGCCGCCATGGCCGCAGCCCTGTATGCCAATTGGCTCATCTCGACGGTCCTGGGAG
>NZ_JBFUKD010000619.1:0-2198 GCF_056401005.1 Microvirga sp. P4_G7
ATCAGGAACGTTTCGAAGCCGGCGGCCTTTGCATCGAGAGCCGACCATGCCACGCAGAAATCCGTTGCAAGACCAGCGCAGAAAACCCGCCTCAATCCGCGCTCTCTGAGATAACCCTGGAGGCCAGTTCCAGTGGTCCGATCCGCTTCGATGAACGTCGAATAGCTGTCTATCTGCGGGTCGTAGCCTTTGCGGATGATCAGCGTCGCGTGCGGAATGTCGATCTCATCGGCGATGGCGGCACCCCGTGTGCCCTGGAGACAATGGTCGGGCCAGAGAACCTGTGTCCCATAAGACAGCTCGATCGTTTCAAACGGCGCTTTGCCGGAATGGGTCGAGGCGAAGGACGTGTGGCCCTCCGGATGCCAATCCTGCGTCAGCACGACATGCCTGAACAGGCGCGCCAGASGATTGATGGGCTCGATCACCGCATGACCGTCGGCCACAGCGAGCGAACCGCCCGGAAGAAAGTCGTACTGGACGTCGGTGACGATCAGGACATCCTCGTCGGTCACGTTGATCGTCGGTTGCTCGCCCATCGTTGTGCCACTCCACCAAATAAAAAGGGCAGCCGATCGTTCGGCTGCCCTCCATCCATTGTGGTTGCGCCTATTGCGGCAGCTTGTCGTCGATGCCCTTCACGTAGAAGTTCATGCCGAGCACCTGCTCGTCCGACAATGCGGTACCGCCCTTGCATTCGACCTGGTTTCCGTCCTGCTTCAGGATGGGACACTTGAACGGGTTGAGCTTGCCCGAGGCGATAGCGGCCTCCGTATCCTGCGCCATCTTCTTCACGTCGTCGGGCATGATCCGGTAGGGCGACATGTGGACCATCTTGGAGGCGAGGCCGCCCCAGGTGTCCTCGGATTTCCAGGTTCCGTCCAGCACCGCCTTGGCACGGGCGACATAGTAATCCGACCAATTGTCGACGATGGCGGTCAGCTGGGCCTTAGGCGCAAACTGCTCCATGTCGGAGGCCTGGCCGAAGCCGAACTTGCCGCGTGCCTCTGCGGCCTGCAGCGGGGCCGGGCTGTCGGTGTGCTGAGCGATCACGTCGACCCCTTGATCGAGCAGCGCCTTGCCGGCATCGGCTTCCTTTGCCGGGTCGTACCAGGAATTCGCCCACACGACCTTGATCTTGATGTTCGGGTTGATCGATTGGGCGCCGAGGAAATACGAATTGATGCCCGCGACGACTTCCGGGATCGGGAACGCGCCGACATACCCGATGGTGCCGGATTTCGACATCTTCGCGGCAATCTGCCCGATGATGTAACGCCCCTCGTGGAACCGGGCGGCGTAGGTGGAGAGATTTGGTGCGCGCTTGAATCCGGTCGCGTGCTCGAACTTCACGTTCGGATACTTTTTCGCGACCTTCAGGGTCGGCTCCATATAGCCGAACGAAGTGGTGAAGATCAGCTTGTGTCCCGTCCGGGCGAGTTGCTCGATCGCACGCTCGGAATCGGCTTCCGGAACGCTTTCCACATAGGTGGTCTCGACCTTGTCACCCAAGGCCTTCACGACAGCTTGGCGGCCGATATCGTGCTGGTGGCTCCAGCCGTAATCTCCGACTGGACCGACATAGATGAAGCCGATTTTCAGCTTCTCCTGAGCGCTCGCGCCGCCGGCCGTCAAGCCGAGGGCCGCAATGCCCGCCATGGCTCCCAAAAATCCGCGTAGGTTCATAGTCTTTCCTCTGGCTGATACACGCTCCCGAAGCGGAACCGGCGCGGGAGACGGTGTACGAAATCGACATTGCGAAGCGCGAACGACGTGAACTTCAGTCGCCGGCCGTACTCCGCATTTTCCCTATTCGTCGCAGGTCCGATAAGGTCCTGCAAGACCGAACACATGCATCCAAAATAGCCGCCTGCTCAGCGCTCGGGCACGAAAGGCACGCCGAGCGAACCGGGGGCGCCGATCGCCCTCCCGCGCTGGATCGAAAGCAGCAGCAGAACGAGGATCGTCGCCACGTAAGGCACGGCGGAGAGCACCTGGGACGGCAGTCCGAACTGGGCCGCCTGGGCGTGAAGCTGAAGCACCGAAGCTGCGCCGAAGATATAGGCGCCCACGAGGGCCCAGGCGGGTCGCCAAGCCGCGAAAACCACGAGTGCAAGGGCGATCCAACCCCGGCCCGCGGTCATTCCGGGTGACCAGAACCGTGTGTAGACAAGCGAAAGATACGCACCGGCCAAGCC
>NZ_JBFUKD010000620.1:0-2196 GCF_056401005.1 Microvirga sp. P4_G7
ATGTGACCCGGCGCAGAGCACGATCGCGCTGGCGATCGCGCAGACACATGGTCTGCCCGATATCCTGGCGCGGGTCCTTGCTGGCCGCGGTGTCAATGTCGGCGACGCGGAAAGCTTCCTCAATCCACGCCTGCGCGACCTGATGCCGGACCCGTATCGACTGACCGATATGGAAGTCGCCGCCGAGCGCCTGGCCGACGCCATCGTCGCGAAAAAGACCATTGCGATTTTCGGCGAYTACGATGTCGACGGAGCATGCAGCGCGGCCCTGATGGCGGAATACCTGCGCGCCTGCGGCGTACCCTACCTGATCCACATTCCCGATCGGATCACGGAGGGTTACGGCCCGAACATCGATGCGATCCGGGTGATGCGGGAGCAAGGCGCCCATGTCCTGATCACGGTCGATTGCGGCACGGCCAGCATCGATACGCTGGGGGAGGCGCAAGCTCTAGGGCTCGATGTTCTCGTGGTCGACCACCATCAGGCGCCCGAGGACCTGCCGCGTGTCTCTGCGATCGTCAATCCCAACCGGCAGGACGACCTTTCCGGCCTCGGTTACCTATGTGCCGCCGGCGTCGTGTTTCTCACGCTCGTCGCAGTGAACCGCGTATTGCGGGGGCGCGGATTCTTCAGCGGGCCGGAACCCGATTTGTTCGCGAGCCTCGATCTCGTTGGGTTGGCGACGGTGGCTGACGTCGTGCCACTGGTTGGCCTGAACCGCGCCTTCGTGCGGCAAGGACTTGCGATCATGCGGCGGCGCAGCCGCATCGGCCTTGCCGCGCTTCTCGACGTCGCCGGTCTCGCCGGCGCGCCCGAAAGCTGGCATCTCGGCTACCTCATCGGTCCTCGCATCAATGCAGGCGGCCGCATCGGAGACGCGGCGCTCGGTGCGAAGCTTCTCCTGACAGAGGACCCAGTCGCGGCTGGGCGTCTCGCGGCCGAACTCGATCAACTGAACCGGGACCGTCAGGTCATCGAGCAGGTCGCGATCGCGGAGGCTGAGGCGCAGGCACTGCTGATGCTTCACGGAGAGCCGGACCTTTCGCTGATCGTGGCGTCCTCACCTGAGTGGCACCCCGGAATCGTCGGGCTGATTGCAGCGCGGACGAAGGAAAAGACCAATCGCCCCTCATTCGCTTTTACGGTGGGCGCGGGTGGAAACGCCACGGGTTCCGGACGCTCCATACCCGGAGTCGATCTGGGTCGAGCGGTCCGCGCCGCCGTCGAGGAGGGAATCGCCATCAAGGGGGGCGGACATGCCATGGCGGCGGGGGTGACCATCCGAGCGACGGATATCGAGCGCTTCAAGCGCTTCATGACGGACAGATTGCGTGACACGGTTCTGACGGCCCGCTTGTCGGATTATTTCGCCGTTGATTCGACTCTCACTGCGGGGGCGGCCAAGCCCGATCTGGTGAGTGCTGTCGAACGCGCCGGGCCCTTCGGTTCAGGCCAGCCTGAACCCGTCTTCGCCTTCGCCCACCACCGTCTCATCGAAGCGCGCGAAGTCGGCAGCGGGGGCCACATACGCGTGAAGTTGCGTGGCGGCGACGGTTCGACCATTGGCGGCATCGCATTTCGCGCCGCAGGACAACCGCTTGGCCAAGCTCTCGTCAATGCGGTTGGTACGCCGATTCACGCTGCCGGAACCCTGACGATCGATCGCTGGGGCGGGGGCGAAAAAGTGGAACTTCGTATCATCGATACAGCCAAGCCAGAATAACGCAACGAAGCGCTTGCCGGGCTGCGCGAACCCATCTATATGTCCGCCCGTTCCGGCAGCAATGCTGCCCCGGCGCCCTTCGTCTAGCGGTCTAGGACGTTGCCCTTTCACGGCAAAAACACGGGTTCGAGTCCCGTAGGGCGCGCCATTATTCGCACCGCGATAAAACCTCCGCAAAAACAAATACTTGAAAGCACAGCTAGCGGACGTGTACCCCAAAATCTGGGTTGGGATGTACCCCACTCACATTCGTAGACATTGGAACTAAGCTCTCCAGGTGGATGCCGCGTGATTTGCTGTCCTAGACCCCGACCCCTAAGACGCAGGAACACGCAGAATTACAGGAGGTGCAGGTTGGTAGTCCCCGTTAATGCTAGTCTTACGCTGCCTCCGGCTTTTCATTGAAGCCACGAGCGAGGTCCGTCGCCAACATGCTCTTCGCCTCCTGTCGTTTGCGCCCGGAAGCGGAG
>NZ_JBFUKD010000621.1:0-2192 GCF_056401005.1 Microvirga sp. P4_G7
GGGGCCAGAGAATTCAAAGGTGACCAAGCGATGGCGGTTGAACTCAGGACTCAAGTCGCGCTCCAGGGCCGTTCTCGCGTCAGGATGATCGTGGGATGAGACGGCGCGACATCCTCACGTTGCTCGGCGGCGCAACGGTATGGGCGCTCCCGTCGCACGCACAGCCGCAGCCGACGCCGGTCATCGGGTATCTCGGCCCCGAGTCGCCAGGGCCTTTTGCCAGTCGCCTGAAGGCTTTCCACGAAGGCCTTGCCGAAGCCGGTTACGTCGAAGGTCGCAATGTCGCGATCGACTATCGGTGGGCGGAAGGTCGCTACGATCAATTGCCCTCTCTCGCCGCCGAACTTGTCGCTCGGAAAGTTGCCGTGATTGCGGCTCCTGGCGGCGCTCCCGTAGCGCTTGCGGCAAAATCGGCGACCAAGACCATCACGATCGTTTTCGAGATGGGTGGCGATCCGGTGGCATTGGGGGTGGTGGACAGCCTGTCGCGTCCGGGTGGCAATCTCACCGGGGTTTCGAGCTTGAGCGTAGAAGTCTCCGGTAAGCGGCTGGAGTTCATGCATGATTTACTACCGGCCGCCGCTGTATTCGCGGTCGTCATCAACCCGACCAGCCCCACCGTCGCAACGCAGTTGAAGAATCTCCACGCGGCGGCCGATGCGCTCGGCGTGCGGCTTCATGTTCTCAATGCCAGCACCGAACAGGAATTCGAGGCGGTGTTCGCAGCTCTTCCACAGTTGCAGGCGCGCGGATTGGTGTTCACCTCTGACCCCTACTTTGCCAACCGCAGCCAGCAGCTTGCTGCGCTTGCCGTTCGTCATGCCATGCCGGCGATCACCCAATCTCGCGACTTTGCCATTGCGGGTGGCCTGATGAGTTACGGAGGGGATTTTACGCAATCGCATCGTCGCGCCGGCATCTATGTTGGACGAATTCTCAATGGCGAGAAGCCGTCGAACCTCCCGGTCCAGCTCGTTACAAAAGTCGAGCTTTTCGCCAACCTGAAAGCGGCTCAAGCACTGGGCGTTGCTTTCCCACCATCACTGATCAGCGGCGCCGACGTCGTTATCGAATGAATCGATTTTGCGAAAGATCAGACTGAGATTGTTCGCAGGCATTGGGATGTGCTCGACAAGCTTCAATCCATGCCGATCCGCCAATTTCGTCATATCCGCTAGATCACGAACGCCCCATTCCGGATTGCGCCTTCTGAGATCTAAATCGAAGCGTTCATTGCTTGGCGCGGTGTGGATGCCATTCTCTTTGTAGGCACCGTAGAGGTAGATCAAGCCGTCCCGCGATAGCACGCGCCCTGCCCCGGCCATCAATCCCTGTGTCGCGCGCCAGGGGGTGATGTGAACCATGTTGATGGCCACGATGGCGTCCGCATGAAGAACGGGCCAATCCACGCCGGCCGCATCGAGCACGAGGGGTGGGAGAAGATTGGGCAGACCGGATCGTGACCTGTAGGCTGTGACGCTGCTCAGAGCCTGCTCGTCCTGATCGGTGGGTTGCCAGGTCAGTTGTGGAAGGGCGGCGGCAAAATGGACCGCGTGCTCACCCGTTCCGCTGGCGATCTCCAGGACAAAGCCGTCTTTTGGAAGCACGCGCCGAAGGACGGCAAGGATCGGATCTCGGTTGCGCGCAACGGAGGGCGACGTCAGGGCTACACTGGGGTCTGATGTTCTCGCCATTGGGAAACCTTCACTGAAGCTCGTGCCTCCACACCCACATCACGAAACACGATTTTCGGGAACCTTCTTGCGTCCGCATTCTCCAATGAGTTGAAGCCCAGGATCTGGATCACGGGGCTTAGCGACAACGGAGATACCACCATGAGAAAACTACCCTTCGCCCTCGCTACCCTCCTCATCGGATGCGTTCCGGCCTTCGCCGAAGACGCGCCGGCCAGTATCGCCAAATCTCCCCCCAAGGCTCCCTACCAGCAAGTGAGCAAACTGGTAAAACTGCCTGATTTTCTGCCGGGGATGGGACAGCTGTTCGTCGATCCCACGACGCTTCCAGCGGGCCCATTCCTGGCCTACGATCATGATGGTCGGCTTGTCAGCACGATCTACATGGTCCCGGTCGAGGACCTGAACCCCAAGAAGCGCTTCGACGACCTGGCGGCTCCGGGCGGCAACGTCGACCACGTCGACATCTACTTCAATGCCGGTCACCCAGGCGTCGAG
>NZ_JBFUKD010000622.1:0-2188 GCF_056401005.1 Microvirga sp. P4_G7
GGGCCGCCTGAACCATGGACGATGAGATCGTCGCCTTCGATGGTGTAGGCGACGCCGGCCTCCGCCAAGCCATCGGCCACCGCGGCCAAGCGATCGGACTCCTTGACGCGTAGCTCGTGCAATCCCCGCATACGGGTGTCGCCCGCCGCGAACGACGCCGCAACCGCCAGCACCGGGTATTCGTCGATCATCGCCGGGGCGCGGCCGGGCGGGATCGAGACGCCCTTGAGGCGGCTGGTGCGAACCCGCAGATCAGCCACGGTCTCGCCGCCCTCGTCGCGCTCGTTCAACCGCTCAATCGACGCGCCCATCTCCAAAAGGCTCGTGATCAGACCCGTCCGCAATGGGTTCATCATCACGCCCTCGATCACGACGTCCGAATCGGGGGTGATCAGGGCGGCGACAAGCGGAAAAGCGGCCGAGGAGGGGTCGCTTGGAACCACGACGGTGGCGCCGCGGAGCTCAGGCTGCCCGTGGAGGGAAATCGCGCGGCCGTCTTCGCCGTGCGGCTTGACCTCAACCGTCGCGCCAAAATGGCGCAGCATGCGCTCTGTATGGTCCCGGGTGGCTTCGCGCTCGATGACCGTGGTCACGCCCGGCGCATTGAGAGCCGCCAGAAGAATTGCGGATTTGATCTGCGCCGAGGCGGCAGGCGTTTCGTAGGTGATCGGGGTGGTCTCGCGCGGGCCGCGAATCGTCAGCGGCACACGCCCGCCTTCCGCCTCGGACACGACGGTGACCCCCATCTTGACGAGCGGATCGAGAATGCGGCGCATCGGGCGTTTGCGGAGTGAGGCATCGCCGTCGAAGGTCGAGGTGATCGGGTGGCTGCCGGCGACGCCCATCATCAGGCGGGAGCCGGTTCCAGCATTGCCGAAGTCCAAAACCCCGGCCGGCTCGGTCAATCCACCGATTCCGACGCCCCGGATGCGCCACCGGCCTTCACCTTCACGGCGGATATCAGCGCCGAGGGCGCGGCAGGCCTCGGCGGTCCGCAGGACGTCGTCGCCCTCGAGAAGCCCTTCGACACGGGTCTCACCGATTGCGAGAAGCCCGAAAATCATCGACCGATGGGAGATCGATTTGTCGCCGGGAACGCGAATGCGACCTTTGAGGCCCGTTCCAGCTTTGCTGGAGACCGGCGATGCCGGGCCATGTGCGTGTGACATTCTCGCTAGCCTTCGTGATTTAATTCGCTTTGCGGCTCCTAACATGCGCTTTTCATGCCGTCATCCCAGCGTAGCCGCGATCCCGCAATTGACAGGAAATTCGCATTTGACAAGAAATGCCACCACGACTAACGGAACGCTCTCAACTTTCTAATTCGAAGGCATACACCGTGGCCAAACCGGAACTCGGCTTGAAGCGCCAGTGCATGAGCTGCGGCGCAAAATTCTACGATCTGAACAAGGATCCTGCGACTTGCCCGAAATGCGGCACCGTTTTTCAAGCGGTCGCCCTCAGCCGGGTTGCGGCTCCCGCAGTCGCCCGTGCTGCGAAGGTGGTCGAGGAGGACACCGAGCTCGAGTCGACGGGGCCCGAACTGGTGTCCCTCGACGAGGTCGAGGCCGAGGAGGCCGAGAAGAGCATTCCGTCCGACGACGACATCGAGGTCGGTGAAGATGTGGCCGACGACGATACTTTCCTCGAAGAAGAAGAGGAAGGCAGCGACGACGTCTCGGATTTGATTGATAGTGATCTGGAAGACGACGAAGAGGCTTGAACCTCCCGTCGGACCCGATTATAGAGACGCCGCTGCTTCGGCAGCGACCCTTTCCGCGGTGCCCCAAACACCGTGGAGCAGAGTGGGGCCATAGCTCAGTTGGGAGAGCGCTTGAATGGCATTCAAGAGGTCGGCGGTTCGATTCCGCCTGGCTCCACCAAATTTTCCAGACAACTCATTCGGACTCATAAGGGCGACGCGCCTTCGACGCGTTCCGGTAGAACCCTTGCCACTTGCATCCGCGCCTATGCGTCCGCCGGACGATCACCAATAGACCCGCCTTAGATCGCGCTGCTCCGCTCATCATTCGGCATTGCAAACACATTCAGCGCGACCCGTGTCTGCGCCGATGCATGACATCGATTTCCAATAGGAACATAGGGTTCGCGCCTGTTCGTCCTCACCTAGGGTCGGCACGGGCCATTTCCCTGGCGTCGATCTGCCCCGGCGCGCGAGTTGTGAGAG
>NZ_JBFUKD010000623.1:0-2177 GCF_056401005.1 Microvirga sp. P4_G7
GGAATGCCCTGCGGGATCAGATGCTCCACTTCGGCGCGCCGGTGCGCGAGCGTGACGCAGACGTCGCACGGTTGCGGAAAGGCTTCGCCCGCCTGCAGCGCATCGACCGTCGTCACGGTGATCGCGTCACCGGAACCGAGATGCTCTTGAATTCTGTGGGCATATTGCTGCGTCGTCTCGACGAAGTTGCCGACCATCACCAGATGCACCGGCCGCGTCGGCGTTCTCCCGCGCGCCGCGCGCGCATTGACGAGGGAGGAGACGACGGAAGGCGGAAGACCGAGTTCCTCCGCTTCGTTGAACAGCATCTCGATACGGCGCTGCACCTTGCGCATCGCGGATGTGCGCAGGCCGTCGCTGTCGTGGCCGTCGCCCACATAGGTGCCCGCACCGGGCTTGGCTTCGATCAAACCGGATTCGCGCAGGTCGCGGTACACGGTGGCGACCGTCATGTGTGCAATGCCGGCGCGCTCGGCCAGTTCGCGCACGGATGGCAGACGCTGCCCGGTGGGCAATTCGCCCAGCGCGATGCCGAATTCGATCAGACCGCGCAGCTGCACGCCCAAGGGCACGGGAAGCGTGCGGTCGAGCGCGCCGGCAAGATCGCTCAGGATGCGCTCTTCGGCAGTCTGTTCCGTTCTAGCATAACAGATGCCTTCGGAAGCATCAGGGATTGGTGGCGGTTTGTGCACGACCGAGTTGACTTTTTTTAGTGTGGCGACCTACCGTTATATTCGATAAGAACACCTTGAACGAAAAGTTCGGTCCTTAGCAAGAGGGGATATCTCATGAAACTTTATTTCAAGCTTGGCGGTACGTTGGCAGCCGCCCTGCTTCTCGGCACGGCGCTCAGCGGCGCGGTGTCGGCGCAGACGCTCACCATGGGCGTGCGCGCCGGACCGGACTCGATCGATCCCCATTGGTCGACGTTGGGCAGCCAGGCGGAGACCCTGCGCCACGTGTTCGATACGCTGGTGATGGCCGACGAAAACCTGCAGATGAAGCCGGGTCTGGCGACGTCGTGGAAGCCCGTCGACGACACCACCTGGGAGTTCAAGATCCGCGAAGGCGTCAAATTCCATGACGGCTCCGAGCTCACCGCCGAGGACGTGAAGTTCTCCATCGACCGCATCCCGGTCGTCACCGGCCCGATGAGCATGACGATCTACACCAAGCAGGTGAAAGAGACGAAGGTCATCGACAAGAACACCTTGCACGTGATCACCAAGTCGCCTGCGCCGACGTTGCCGAACGATTTCATCCGTCTCTTCGTCGTGTCCAAGTCCATCGGCATGGATGCGCGCAACGAGCAGTTCAATTCGGGCAAGGCCGCCATCGGCACCGGACCGTACAAGTTCGTGTCCTGGGAACCGAAGGGCGATTTCGTCGTCGAGCGGTTCGATGGTTACTGGGGCGCCAAGCAACCCTGGGCGAAGGTGATCCGCAAGGAAATCGCCAACGATCCGGCACGCATGGCCGCGCTGAAATCGGGCCAGGTCGATCTCGTGAACTACGTTCCCGCGACCGACTACGCCGCGATGCAGAAGGACAAGGCCGTCGACACGTTCGTCGCCGATTCCGTCTACTACCTCAACCTGACGCCGAACGTGAAGGAAACCCTGCCCAAGCCCGTGAAGGTCGACGGCAAGGAAATCACCGCCAACCCGCTGCGTGATCCCAAGGTGCGCGAAGCGATGGATCTCGCCATCGACCGCAAGACCCTCGTGCGCGTGGTTCTCGAAGGTCTCGGCCGCCCGGCCAACCAGCTGATGCCGACCACCTTCTTCGGCGGCAGCAAGGCGTTGCCGGAGCGTCCCTACGACGTCGCGAAGGCGAAGCAGTTGCTCGCCGATGCGGGTTACCCGAAGGGCTTCGAAATCGACTTCCACTGCACCAACAATCGTCTCCCGGGTGATTCCGCGGTCTGCGAGGCTCTCTCGCAGATGTGGGCGCGCGCGGGCCTGAAGGTGAACGCCAATGCCCTCAACGGCACGGTGTTCTTCCCGGCGCAGCAGAAAGGCGAGTTCAGCCTGTGGATGAGCGGCTGGGGCACGCTGACCGGCGAAGCCAGTTACACCTACGGCTCGCTGGTTCACACCGCCGATCCCAAGACCGGCCTCGGCGCCTTCAACAAGCAGGGATATTCCAATCCGGAAGTCGACGCCCTGCTCGAAGAG
>NZ_JBFUKD010000624.1:0-2169 GCF_056401005.1 Microvirga sp. P4_G7
GCATCGCGGTCGCCACGGTCGCCCCCATGGTCGGACTGCCGACCTGCAACTGATATCCAAAGAACGTGCGATAGAAGAATGTGCCGAGGATGTCCGTCGAGAAGTTCGGGCCGGCGAGTGCTCCCTTGATCGCGTAGATGAGATCGAAGGCGTTGAAGTTGGCGACGAATGTCAGGATGGAGACGACGCCGAGAGTCGGCAGAATAAGCGGTAAGCGGACGAACCAGAACGTGCTGAACGGGCCAGAACCGTCCACGGTCGCCGCGTCGAGGAGATCGTCCGGGATGTTCAGAAGAGCCGCGTAGATCAGCATCATCGGGATGCCCACGAACTGCCAGACTGAAATCAGCGACACGGTAAGAAGAGCGGTTGATTCCTGCCCGAGCCATGGGCCGAAGTAACTTCCGAGGCCTATCGCACTCAAAAGCTTTTCCGCAATGCCCCACAACGGATTGAGCATCAATTGCCAGACAAACCCGATGATGACGACGGAAAGCATCGTCGGAAGAAAGATGAGCGTACGATAAATGTTGCCGCCGGTCAGACGCGGCAGGCTCAGGAGCATCGCAAGCCCCAGTCCGATGGCATTTTGGACCACCATGTGGATGCCGAAGAAGATGAGGTTGTTGCGCAGAGCGTTCCAGAAATGCCCCGACCAGGCGGGATCGAACAACAGGGTTCGGAAATTGTCGAGGCCGCTGAAATGCCGCGCACCGGTCTCATCGCCCGCATAGAAGCTGAGACGGATGGTGTCGATCAGCGGGTAGACCGAAAACACAGTGTAGATCAGCAGGGCAGGCGCGAGAAACACCGCGACATGTAGCGGAAAGCGAGAGCGATCGGAGACGGCTCCCGGCAATGGCGGCGCATTCGTTGAATCCGACATGCTGATCCGTTTCGCACAATGGGAAAGGCGGACCGCCGGAATAAGGCGGTCCGCTCGCGCTTGTTACTTCTTGTGCGGTTCGTACCAGGTCGCCAAACCGTCCTCGGCCTTCTTGGCGGCTTCCTCCGGCTTCATCGTGCCGTTGAGCACTTGGGCGCTCAGGTTCCAGAGTTCGTTCTCGAGGTTGGGCGTGCCGCGCGACAGGATCTGGTAGGAGTTGCGGATCGAGCTGTCGCAGGTTTCGCGCCAACCGACGAATTTCGCCGCGACCGGGTCCTTCACTGCGACCTTGGTTTTGGACAACGGGAAGAAGCCCGGCAGGTCGTTGGCGTAGATCTCGGCGAATTCCGGTGAGGCGATCCAGGATAGGAAGGTCTTCGCGGCTTCAGCGTTCTTCGACTTGGCGTTGATGCCGAGCGCGATGTCCGTGTGATCGCTGATGTAGCATTTGCTAGCGCCGTCCGGCACGGGCGGTGCAAACGCATCGAACTCGAAATCGGCTTGCTTGCGGAAGATCGGGACGTCCCAGGAACCGGCCGGATAGATGGCGGCCCGCCCCAGCGCGAACAGGTTCTGCGTGTCCGGATATTTCTGCGCTTGGTAGCCCTTGCCCATGTAGGGGGCCCAGCTCGCCAGTTCCGTGAAGGTCTGCACGTATGCCGGATCCGTGAATTTCTGCTTGCCGTCGATCAGAGCCTTGCGGCCTTCCTCGCCCTTCCAATAGTTCACGCCGATGTTCTGGAAACCCATCGTCGCGGCTTCCCACTGGTCGGCCGTGCCCATGGCGAGCGGAGTGTACTTGCCATTGGCCTTGATCTTGTCGAGGACCGCATGGAATTCGGAGACGGTCTTCGGCGGGGTCAACTTCAATTCATCGAAGATCGCCTTGTTGTACACGAAGCCGTGGATCACCGAGGCCATCGGCATGCAGAAGGTGGTCTTGCCATCATCCGTCGACCACGCGCTCTTTGCCACGTCGGAAAAATTCTCGATGCCTTTCACGTCGTTGACGGCGACGAGCTGGCCCTTYTTGAAGAGATCGAGCGAGGAATCGAACGGCCGGCAGGTGATCAGATCGCCGGCGGTCCCGCCCGCCAAACGTGCATTTAGGGCTGCGTTGTACTCGGTCGGCGGATCGGCTTTGAACTGGACCTTGATGTTGGGATACTTCTTGTTGAAGGCCGGGATGATCTGATTGTTCCAGACATCGGCGTCGTCGTTACGCCAGCTCTCGATGGTCAATGTCTGGGCTGAGGCCGCGTGAGCAAAGGTCATCGCCGCCG
>NZ_JBFUKD010000625.1:0-2168 GCF_056401005.1 Microvirga sp. P4_G7
CTCTTAGAGAGCTTTGCTTCTATCAAGGACGCGCCCGAAACGGCAGCTGCAACACATGGCGGTAGGGTTCTACTCTGGGTTAAGATGGACAAAGCCTCCCAGGCGGCCACACACACGCCGCACGATCTCTTTGACTCAAAAATCGGAACTCATTTGATTGCGGCTTGGCGAAATGGCTACATCGTCGAATTCGCAACTTCTGCTTTTGAACGGGTACGGAGACGTGTTCAAAATCCAACGACGGATCCCCAGCGCTGCGATATCTTTCGAATTGAGTCCGCTGATCTGTTCGCAAACGTGCTCAAAGATGCAAGTCGCATTGAGACCGCTTGGTCTTTAGCTGCAACAGACGAAAGCGGGCGTAGAACATTCAATGTTCGATTGCCCGGATTCCTATCAGAGGATGCGCAATCTTCAGTTATTGAAACGTTAGCTCGGTTTGCACAGGAAGATCGTGTTGCTTTGCCAGCATTTGTTCTTCGTGCGCACCTCTTGAGTTATCAGCAGGATACTTCCCCCGAGGCGCCTGAATGGCTTCCAGCTTCCCGTTTTGTTGACGGAGCGAGAGTTCTTACTCAGGCGAGCCCTAGCCTCCCTGTAGGCATCCGAGATAGAGACGCCATCCACCAATTGGTGGCTTCCGGAGCTATTGTCAGGTGGGAGCCCGTTGCTCCTTTGCGTCCTACAAATCCTGGAGTGGGGCCAGAGCCTGAACCTACACTGCCAGCGCTGGATGAAGAGCCGATTGTTGGTGTCATAGACGGCGGATACCATGCCACGCGTTACCGTGGCGCAATGGCTTGGGAGATGGAACCATTAGTACCAGACGGATTTRCAGCTCGTGCTCACGGCAATAAGATCGCTTCTATTCTGGTGGATGGGCATTTATGGAGTAATCAGCTTCAGCTCCCTCAGCTTCATTGCAGGCTTGGAGTTATCCAAGCGGTACCAGAGATCGGTGCTGGTTTCAGTATTCCTGATCGAGTGCTACTGAACTACATCGAGCAGGCCTTCAGCGAGCATCCAGAAACGCATGTATGGAACTTGTCTGCGAACTTCAATCGTGAGTGTGATGAGTACGATGTAAGCGATTTGGGGCACGGCCTTTCTGAGCTATCTCGCCGCTATAGCAAACTTTTGGTCATATCTGCTGGTAACCGTTCAGAAACAACGCGCCTTGCTCCACCGGCCGATTGTGAAGCTGCCATCATCGTCAGCGGCCGAGCACACGACGAGAATGGAAAGCCGTCAGAACCTTGCCCTTTATCACGCGTAGGTCTCGGCCCCGAGGGTATGCTCAAACCAGAAGCAAGCTGGTTCTCAGAGCACAGGGTCCTAGGAGGTGGCACGGATCGTGGTACGAGCTTTGCCGCGCCGCTGGTCTCACGCGTTGCTGCCCACATATGGGACAATCTTGCAGATCCATCACCTGATCTAGTTAAGGCTCTTCTAATTAGCTCGTGCGACCTAACTGCTTACAGCTCGGACCTAGGCTTTGGTTCACCGATCCGCCCAGAATTACCTTGGACCTGCCCACCCAATGCAGCGGTTGTCGCTTGGACGGCTGATATCAGTGCTATGCAGCGGTATTACTGGACAGGAATCCGTGTCCCCCAAAGCCTGATCCAAAACGGAAGATTTGTCGGGCGCGCAAAGATGGTTGCAATCCTAAGCCCTATTACTCAGCTAGAGGGCCACCATTACATTTCTACGCGTCTAGAAGCGGGGCTTCAGTATAAGAGGCTGCAGCCAGGAGGCGGTGCCAAAAATGTAACGATGCTTGGATGCATGAACCCGAATGAGAGAGAACTAGATGCACGCGTTCTTGATCACAAATGGGATCCTGTTCGGGTCTACTCAGGGGAATTCAGTGTCAACAACGGGCCCAAGCTCCTCGGTCCGCAGCCGGAGCTACAGGTCTACGCTCGAATGTTTTGGCGGAATCAGTTTCAATACGGCGACGAATTCATGCGCCAGCATCAAGCACAGGTGAGCTTTGTAGTGATGCTGGAATCTCTCGACCCAGGTGCGGATACCTACAATGAGTTTCGGCGGATCATGGCAGAAAATGTCGAGAGTGCACTGGTTGCCCAGGAGGTCGAGGTTGAGGCGGGCAACGATGGTGAGGGATGATCAAGCAACGGCCAATCCAGCTCTAACCCCTAGAC
>NZ_JBFUKD010000626.1:0-2163 GCF_056401005.1 Microvirga sp. P4_G7
GTGTTCGGCTGACCGAACTTTGATGTCGCGCTACAGCGTCTTTGCGGGATAGCGACAAAGGTCGTTGATGAGGCACCGCGCGCATTCGGGCGCGCGCGCTTTGCAGACGTAGCGCCCATGCAGAATGAGCCAGTGATGAGCATGGAGGCGGAAGGCGTCGGGCACGCGCTTTTCCAGCGGCTCCTGCGTCTCCAGCGGCGTGTTCGTGACGACGAGTGGAATGCGGTTTGCGACGCGGAAAATATGCGTGTCGACGGCGATATGCGGCACCTGGAACGCAATGTTCATGACGACGCTGGCGGTCTTGCGTCCAACACCGGGCAGACTGACGAGGTCTTCCATCGTCCGGGGCACCGCGCCACCGAAATCCTCGACGAGGCGCTTCGACATGGCGACGACGTTCTTCGCCTTGGTATTGAAGTAGTTGAGCGTCTTGACCCGCTCGCGCACGCCCTCCTCGCCGAGCGCGAGCATCTTCTGTGGTGTATCGGCCAGGGGAAACAGCAGCCGCGTCGCCTTGTTGACGCCCACGTCGGTCGATTGCGCCGAGAGCAGCACGGCGACGAGGAGCGTATAGGGATTGCGATATTCGAGTTCGCCCTCCGGATGTGGATTGGCAGCCTCGAAACGGCGGAAGATCTCGACTACCGTCGCGTTGTCGACGGGTTTCGCGGCGCGGGGCGCCCTCGCGACCGGTTTCTTCACTTTTCCGTTGCGGCTGGATGACGGCTTTGGATCGGACATGACGGGCGTTATAATCGGCGCATGGAGAACGGCAAAGCCATCTCGGATCAGGCGGAGCGGTTTGAACGCGCGGTTTTTTCAGCCGTGATTCGGCCGCACCGTTCGCTTGGGCCGAAAGGCTTCCGGATCGTCATGATCCTGGTCTGCCTGTGCTCCATTATTGCAAGCCTGCCCTTCGTCATCCTCGGCTTTTGGCCGATCGCGGGGTTCTTCGGTCTCGATTTCATAGGCTTGTATATCGCCCTTCGCGTCAGCGACAGGCAGGGCCGAGCCTTTGAAGAGCTAATCCTGACGCCGGTCCAGCTCTTTTTGAGAAAAGTCTCTCATCGCGGGGAATCCCGCGAATGGTCGTTCAATCCTCTTTGGACGAAACTGACCCGCAATGTGGACGATGAGTTTGGCCTTCAGGAAGTGGCCCTCGCGTCCCGCGGGCGGCAGGTGGTGATCGCCCATGCCCTGTCGCCGCCGGAGCGCGAAAATTTCGCCGACGCTCTGGGCCGGGCCTTGGCCGACGTGAAACGGGGGTTCTGAGACCGGGAACGACCTGGAAACCGCCCATCCAGGTCAGATTGGCTTCAACAACGTCTCAGCTTCGACTTGCGGGCCCCGCGGCGCCTTCTTATATCAGCGCCATCGCGCAGAGTTGCCCGGTTTCCGGACAACCTCTGCTATTCGTTCAACCACAGCCATGGGCCGAGCTGCTTCGGGGCTCGGCGGTCTGCTTGAAAGTGAGGGATCCCGCCATGGGAAAGGTCATTGGTATCGACCTCGGAACCACCAATTCCTGCGTTGCCGTTATGGAAGGCTCGCAGCCTAAAGTTATTGAGAACGCGGAAGGCGCCCGGACCACTCCGTCCATCGTCGCCTTCACGGATGACGGGGAACGCCTCGTCGGCCAAGCGGCCAAGCGCCAGGCGGTCACCAATCCCGAGCGCACTTTCTTTGCCATCAAGCGTCTGATCGGCCGCACCTTCGACGATCCCATGACCAAGAAGGACATGGGTCTTGTCCCGTACAAGATCGTCAAGGGTCCGAACAACGACGCGTGGGTCGAAGTCGACGGAAAGCAGTATTCKCCGTCCCAGATCTCGGCTTTCACCGTCCAGAAGATGAAGGAAACCGCGGAGGCCTATCTGGGCCAGCCGGTGACGCAGGCCGTCATTACGGTTCCCGCCTACTTCAACGACGCCCAGCGTCAGGCCACCAAGGATGCCGGCAAGATCGCCGGTCTCGAAGTCCTGCGCATCATCAACGAGCCGACTGCGGCCGCCCTCGCCTATGGCTTGGACAAGAAGCAAACCGGCATGATCGCGGTCTACGACCTCGGCGGCGGCACGTTCGACGTGTCGATCCTCGAGATCGGCGACGGTGTCTTCGAAGTGAAATCCACCAACGGCGACACCTTCCTCGGCGGTGAAG
>NZ_JBFUKD010000627.1:0-2160 GCF_056401005.1 Microvirga sp. P4_G7
CAGTACCTTCCGCATGATGGCGGCTTGGGCCTTGCTGATCCCTGCCGCTTTGGTTGTTTCGCTGAGGGAGTGCATCTCCATCTTGGTGAGCCTCCATGAGTAATCTTGGCGATCACTCGGCTGCATCGGAAGTTTGGCTTTGGAGTTCTCCTTGCCCGACTCTGCGATGGCCTCAGCGATTGTCCCAGAGAAGTATCTGACGGGGATTGAGTGCTTCCCATTCGTCCTCTTGTAGGCACTCCATCTGTGATGTCCGTCGATGAGAACGGGCCACCGTCCAACCTGCATGACGAGGATGGAGTCCAGTTCCTGATGTTCTCGGAGTGCCTTGGCGAGTTCCTCGATGTGAGCCTCCGACTTCCCGTTCCTTGGCTGAAATAACTCGGGGATCTTCTTGATGTCGGTGAGAAGGAGACGACTTGGAAGGATGCAAGGTTGCGGCTCCTTGGCCTGCTTCTCCAGTTCTTCTAGCGCCCGCTTTACTTTCGGTGGCATGGCGCTGCTTTTTCTTACGGGCTGCGTTAGCTTCATCTTTCTCTGCTGGATGATGAGGGGGCTCGCTCTCCGCGAACCTCCCTCGGTTGTCGTCAGGCTTTCGCGACGATTTCAGTGTGGACTTTCTTCATGGGCTTTCCTCCGGCCTTACGCGCCTCGGCGGCTGTCCTTGCCAGTCCATCGACCATCTCGTTGCCAGGATCCCCAGCGTGGCCTCGGCAATGCTCCAGGCGGACGAGCGGTCTTAAGTCCAGTTCCATCCAGAGCGCCTTGACCATCTCCGGGTTCGCGACTGGCTTCCCGTTTGCCTTTCGCATTCCCTTGACTGTCCACGCGGCTCTGAAGGTGGTCGCTGCATCGATTGCATAGGTTGAGTCCGCGTGGATCACGGCGGGCGCGTCTAGCGGGACCGCTCTTACGGCATTGAGTAGCGCATGAAGTTCGGCTTCATTGTTTGTCCGCTTGAGCTTGCTGCTGCCGTACTGCCTGAAGGCGGATCCGTCAGGTCTCCTCACATAGATCGCCCATCCCGCAGGACCCGGGTTACCAAGACTACTCCCGTCGCACCACGCTTCCCATTCTGACGGGAAGATGGGTGTGGGTACGTTTGCTGTTTCAACTAGCTGTGCTCTCATCGTTGATCCCTAGAAACTGTAGCCGTTGGCCTTCATGTAGCTCCCGATACCAGTGATGATCTCGGATCCGACTTTGAGGCCGAGAGCGGTATCCGAGCTGCCTGATTTTTGCTGATATGGCGCGACCGGCGCGATGGGGGACGGGGAGTTGATCGGAGCCAGAGGCGCGGACGCCTGGATCTGTAACTGACCTGTTCTGGAGACGTGTTCCGCCTTGAGACCCATGACATCCAAACGAAGCTGGCGTTCACGAGCGGAGTCGTTCATATCCGACATGGTGAGGCTCTCGCCTTCTTGCCGGAACAGTTCTCCTTCGAGTTGTCGTGCAGTGTTTCCGTCGACGTTGCGTTCGCCGAGCGTGACGTTCGCCGTGGCGCGGGCAGCGCGGCCTTGGGCCTGCACAGTCTGCTTCTCGAAGGAACTTGCGATCTGCTCTTCGAAGGCGCGGACCAAGAGGCCACCAACCTTCGTGAAGTAGTTCTCCTCCATGTTGTCGCGGGCTTCGTTGACGAAGTCCACTTGGCGGTCGAACTCAGACTCCTGGTAGTCCTGCACCTGACCTCGATATTCGAGATCCTTGGCATACGTGGTGGATTGGTACTCCATCTGCTTCGTCCGGTATTGTTCGTGAACGAGTTGCTGCTGGGCGGCGTATGCGTTGTTTTTTGCGGCATCGGCAGACGCGGAAGCGTTTCCGAGCAGGGATGTCCCGATGCTCGTGACAGTTCCGAGAACAGCCCCGGCTCCTACGAAACACATGGCATCTCACTTTGAAATGGAATGAAGGGACGCCTACGCGATCCGCCGTCTGGGGCGGACAGCGTGAAGCCTTTAACGGTAGAACGAAGGTCGTCTGAATACCGGACCTTTCCGCTCCTGATCTCATCCGCAAGAGCCGCGATTGCGAGGCTGATGATGATCGATGTAGACGCTGCAACCTGATGTGCTTGCTCAAAGGCGGCTCGCACTTCGCCCAGCTTGGCGAGGTCGTATCGGGTTAGTGCATAGTTCTGCTTGACCAGTCCCTGAC
>NZ_JBFUKD010000628.1:0-2158 GCF_056401005.1 Microvirga sp. P4_G7
GCTCTAACCCCTAGACTTAGCCGGATGCTCAAACCTAAATCCAAACGAGAATACCGCCTCTACTAAGAGGCGGATCGCTTCAGGTTTCATGTTGCATCTGTGTTGCGCGGAGCGGAATGCAGCGTCACACAAACCCTTGTAAATTAACGAAACCTGTTGCAGCGCCTTGCAACACAAGAAACAGCTATCTCAGACATCAAAAAGCCCGCTAAGCTGTTGCTTTTGCGGGTTTTTTGATGGTAGCGGAGGAGGGATTTGAACCCCCGACACAAGGATTATGATTCCTCTGCTCTGACCAACTGAGCTACTCCGCCCCAGGACCGGGGCATTACCCCGGGTCAGGCCACGGGGTATAGGAAAGGTTGGAGGTCGCTGTCAAGGAAGAGTGCGCGTCTTTTGAGACGCACGACACGATCCGCCTCCAGCGCTGCGGTCAGGCCGATTTGCGGATCCGCATCAGCTTGAAAAAGCCCAAGGGGAACAAGGTCCGCAGCTCCACCACTTCCATGCGCCCGGTCGTGCGGGCCCATGCCTCGACCTGCGACGCCTTGAACGCGGAACTCCACCCGATCGCCTTGGCGAGAGGTGAGGCCAGTTCCTCGAGCGCGGCGATGGGTCCTGACGGTTGACCGAAATGGTTGGCGAGCACGATCTCGCCGCCCGGGCGCAGCACCCGTGCGAATTCCGATAATGCCGCGTCGAGATCCGGCACCAGCGTAATGATGAACTGCGCCGTCACCGCATCAAAACTCTCGTCGGGGAACCCGAGGCGGGTGACGTCCATCACCTGGAGGCTCTTGACGTGGGTCAGACCCTGCTTGCGCACCTTCTCGTGTGCCCGGCGGAGCATGTCCTCAGATAGGTCGACGCCGACGACCTCCGCATTGGCCGGATAATAGCCCAGCGACAACCCGGTCCCGACGCCCGCTTCCAGAACCCTCGGGCCACAGGCAACCGAAGCTGCGACGGCGGCCCTTGCGGCCGGCTCCGTCAGCTTGTCGTAGACGACGTCATAGATGGGTGCCCAGCGGGCATAAGCCTTTTGCATCAGGGCCGTCGTCGGTCCATCCGTCATGAAAGTCCCTTGCATATTGGACGGGAGCGTCAGGCCGCGGCGGGCGCGGCTTCCACTTCCGAACGAGCAATCGTACCACCTCCGAGCACGCGGGCCCGAGGATCATCGCTCTCATAGATGACACAAGCTTGACCGGGAGACACCCCGTCCTCGGCCGAAAACAACTCGACCAGGGCGCCTGTCCCCGAAAAGCGCAGGGTCGCGGGCCGCGGCTCGCGGGTGGAGCGGACGCGGACGGCCACCTCCATGCCGGCCTCGCCGATCGTGTCGAGGGGCTTGTCGCCGAGCCAGTTCAGGTCGGTGACGCGGATCTGACGGGTCGCAAGCGCTTCCTTTGGGCCGACGACGACCCGGGCCGAGCCAGCGTCGAGGCGCACCACGTAAAGTGGCTCGCCGACAGAGAGACCCAGGCCCTTCCGCTGTCCGACCGTGTAATGGATGATGCCTTCATGCCGCCCGAGCACGCGGCCGTCGACGTGGACGATCTCGCCGCCCTTGGCCGCGCCCGGCTTCAACCGCTCGATGATGTCGCTGTAGCGGCCATGCGTGACGAAGCAGATGTCCTGGCTGTCGGCTTTTTCAGCGACGGTGAGGCCGAATTCGCGTGCCAGCGCCCGCGTATCGTCCTTGGGCAGTTCGCCCAGGGGGAACCGCAGCAGGCTCAGCTGCTCTGGTGTGGTCGCATAGAGAAAATAGCTCTGGTCCCGGTCCGGATCAGCGGCGCGGTGGAGCGCGCGACGGCCGTCGGGCAAATGGCGGCTCGCCACATAATGCCCGGTAGCCAGAATGTCGGCGCCGAGATCCTTGGCTGTCTCCAGAAGATCGCGGAACTTGATGGAGCGGTTGCATTCGACACAGGGTATCGGCGTTTCGCCGTCCAAATAGCTCTGCGTGAACCGATCGATCACCGCCGCACGGAAACGCGCTTCGTAATCGAGCACATAATGCGGAATGCCGATCGCYTCGGCGACCCGGCGGGCATCATAGATGTCCTGACCGGCGCAACACGCGCCTTTGCGATGGGCCGCCTCGCCCTGATCGTAGAGCTGAAGGGTGATGCCGAGGACATCATAGCCCTCACGC
>NZ_JBFUKD010000629.1:0-2156 GCF_056401005.1 Microvirga sp. P4_G7
GCGGTGTCGGCGGCGTGCTTGCGATAGGCCTCCTTGTTGGCGGCGGGCACGGCGGCAACGAATCCTTCGACGTAGGCCATTGCTTCTCTCCTGCTTGGTTTGACTGTCTTGAGCGCTCCCCGCAGCCTCGATGTTTTCAACACGGCACGCTGCGCCTTCGGTCCGCGGCGATATCTTGCGGTATAAGTTGATATCAACCTAACGCAAACGAGTCAAACCCGCGGTCAGCGACAGCGAAGCCGCTGCAGAGGAAAAGGAACTCATGGCTCCGCCTCACCCGGTCGTGGGTCCCCTTCCCTCGCTTCGCTCGCCGGGGATGACAGAAGGGACGCGTCGGGTCGGCGAAAGGGGGCGTCGGACCGGTTAGTTTCTGGCGCCGAAAGCCCGTTCGAGCAGACGCTGTTGCGCGGCGACCGGATTTTCCACGAGTACCGCCGTGCGGCTCTCGGATTCCGATATCAGTTGTTCCAGATGCATGATGCGGGCGTGCAGGCGCGTCGCCAAGCCGATCAAATCCCGAAGCCGCGGCGGCAGCGCCTCATATTCCGCGATCGTCGTCGAGGATGCCTGGGTGACGAGGCGCACGCGGTTCTTCTCGGACTGGGCTTGGGCCGGAGAAAGTTCCCCTTCTCCCACGGCGCGCTGGACCAGAAGCCACGAGGCGATCTGCATCAACCGTGTGGTCAGGCGCATGCTTTCGCTCGCATAGACTAYGGTAATCTGTCGCGGCAGATGGCGGGATTCCTCGCGGCCAGGCCCATCGAGATAGGCCGCGGTCTCTTCGACGAGCTCCATCCCTTCCTGGAAAAGTGCCTTGAACGCATCCGATTGGACGAATGTCCGGCCGAACGGGACCGCATTGCTTTCCGGCTTCATCACGTCGGGGTCGCTCAACCGCCTGTCTCCACGCTCATGCCCCGCCCTTCCCGGACGGGCTGTCATGGCGGGCACTATAGGGCGGGTTTTTGCATCACGCTTCGGTAACCCATTTTTAAGGTTAAGCCGGCGGAGACCCTCGAAACGGAGACGGTCAAAAATTGAGCCGCCTCACGGCGGCTCGAAGTCGAAAACAGGGAGGCGTCAAACAGAGTGGTCAGGAGCCACTCGACATCCAGCGCACTGGATGAAGACAACTATCAATTGTAAACCTTAAAATACCGTTAAGGTTTTGTTCAACTGGTTCCCAGATTGAAGAACGCGCTCGCAGCGGCCTTCGAACTTTCTTTGCCGGATTTGGTGCTTTTCAGGCGCGCAATTTCGCGCTCCAGCATGGCAATGCGCTCGTCGATCTCGTCAATTGAAAGCAAAGACAGGTCTTTTCCCACGTCGGAATCCAAGTCGAAACCCACGGCCTTCGCACGCGGCTCGTCGGTGAAGGGGTCAAAATCCATGGCATCCTCCTCTCGAACGGACTTAAAGGTTAGTGCGGGATGCCCGGATTGCCAAATGCGGACTATATCCCCGGCAGAAAATATCCTGATCGGAGACGCTGAATGTCCACGCTCCCCGCCACCATGCGCGCCGTAATTGCCGAGGGAAAAGGCGGGCCGGAAGTCTTACGCATCGTCGATCGCCCGCTTCCCCAACCCAAGGAAGGCGAACTTCTCGTGCGCGTCGCCGCGGCGGGAGTAAACCGGCCCGATGTCGTCCAGCGCGAAGGCGGCTATCCGCCGCCACCCGGCGCCTCGGATGTTCTCGGCCTGGAGATTGCAGGCGTGGTCGTCGAAGTCGGTGCCAATCTGCCGCGGTTTTTCCCCGGCGCCGATGTCATGGCGCTGGTTCCAGGGGGCGGTTACGCGGAATACGCCGTCGTCGCCGCCGTGAACGCCCTTCCCATCCCCGACGGCTTGCCCATGACCGAGGCGGGCGCGATCCCCGAGACCTACTTCACCGTGTGGTCGAACGTTTTCGAGCGCGGCCGCCTGCAGCCGGGCGAGACATTTCTCGTCCACGGCGGCACCTCCGGCATCGGCACGACGGCCATCCAGCTCGCCAAAGCCTTCGGCGCCACCGTCATCGCGACGGCCGGCAATCAGGCGAAATGCGACGCCTGCCGGGACCTCGGCGCCGATTGGGCGATCAATTACCGCGAAAGCGATTTCGTGAAAGCCGTCAAGGACATCACGGGCGGCCGCGGCGCCGACGTGATCCTCGAC
>NZ_JBFUKD010000630.1:0-2151 GCF_056401005.1 Microvirga sp. P4_G7
GGGTCAGCATGTCGAAACCAAAGGCACGAAGGGCGAGGCCGTGGACATTCCGGAGGCCAAGCGGCTCCTCGACCTCTACCAGATCTGGATGAACACCGGCAACGAGATGGTGCAGACCAACGTTTGGCGCGAGATGCTGCGAAATCATGCGGAGAATCAATGGTCGATCGGGACCGTCTCGGGCGCACTCCAGCCGATCGTGATGCGCGACAAGCTGAAACATCTGCCTGACAAGGCGGTCTACAGCTGGGAACCCACCGCCATGATCGGCATTTACCGCGCCGACCAGATCTATTGGAACAAGGCCGACAACAAAGAGGCCCGTCGATGATCCGCTTCTTGTTGTGTCGCTCCGTCACGATGATCGTGACGCTTCTGATTATTTCGGCATTGGTCTTTTTCATCATCAAGCTGCCGCCGGGAGACTTCCTCACCAACCAGATCGCGGAACTGCGCGCGCAGGGCGAAGCCGATGCCATCGCCAAGGCGGAGTTCCTGATCAAGCAATACGGCCTCGACAAGCCGGTGTGGCAACAATACCTGGTCTGGCTCGGCGCAATTCCTGGTCCCAATGGTTTCTCGGGATTGTTGCAGGGCGATTGGGGCTGGTCGTTCGAGTTCGACAAACCAGTGATGGATGTCGTCGGCGATGCGCTCTGGCTGACCCTGGTCGTGAACCTCGCCGTGGTGGTTTTCATCCACGTCGTCGCCATTCCGATCGCGATCTATTCGGCGACGCGGCAATATTCGCTCGGCGACTACGTTGCGACTTTCATCGGCTATATCGGCCTCGCGACGCCGAGCTTTCTCCTCGCGTTGATCCTGCTCTACTACATGAACCGCTGGTTCGGCGTTTCGATCGGCGGTCTCTACGACGCGCGCTTTTCGGGCGAACCGTGGACGTGGGAGAAGTTCAGATCCCTCTTGTCGCACCTCATCGTGCCGACGCTCGTCATCGGCCTTGGCGGCACGGCGGCAATGATCCGGCGCATGCGCGCCAATCTGCTCGATGAACTCGGCAAGCAATATTACACGACGGCGAAGGCCAAGGGCCTCGAACCGCGCAAGGCCCTTCTGAAGTATCCGTTCCGCATGTCGCTCAACCCGTTCATCGCGGATATCGGCAATCTGCTGCCGCATCTCGTGTCGGGATCGGTCCTGGTTTCGCTGGTGCTCAGCCTTCCCACGGTCGGCCCCATCCTTCTCTCGGCGCTGAAGACACAGGATCAGTTCCTCGCGGGTTTCATTCTCATGTTCGTCGCTGTGCTCACGGTCTTCGGCATGCTGGTTTCCGATCTGCTTCTCGCGTGGCTCGACCCGCGCATTCGCGCTGGCGGGGGTCGCCGATGAGCAAGGTGGTTTCAGTGAGACAGCACTACGTCGATCCAGCGCCTTTCGATCCGGGTGCGATGGAGCCTGTCGGCGCGGAGAGCGAAAGCTTCTATCGCGCATCGTCCTGGAAGCTGATGTGGTGGAAGTTCCGCAAGCATCGGGTTGCGGTGGCGTCCGCTCTGATCCTGCTGGCGTTCTACGCGATGATCCCGTTCGTCGAGATCATCGCGCCCTACAATCAGACCAAACGACACGGAGAGTTCATCTACGCGCCACCGCAAGCCGTGCATCTGATGCACGAGGGGCGCTTCGTCGGTCCCTTCGTCTATCCTTACAAGTTCGCCTTCAATCTGGAGACGTTCCGGCGCGACTACACAACCGACAGATCCACCCCGCAGCCGATCCGCTTCTTCTGCCGCGGCGACGGTTATGAGTTCTGGGGCATGAAGGCGATGGATTTCCATCTCGTCTGTCCTCCGAGCGACGGCACCATGTTCGTTCTCGGCACCGACAGGCTTGGTCGCGATATCCTCTCCCGAATCATCTATGGGGCGCGGATCTCGCTGACGGTCGGCATCGTCGGCATCGCGGTCTCGTTCGCTCTCGGCCTCCTCTTCGGCGGTCTCGCGGGCTATCTCGGCGGCTGGGTCGATCACATCATTCAGCGAACGATCGAAATCCTGCGGTCGCTCCCCGAATTGCCGCTTTGGTTGGCGTTATCGGCCGCGTTGCCTGCAAATTGGAGTCCGCTCCTCGTCTTTTTCGGCATCACCATCATCCTGGGTCTGCTGGACTGGCCGGGGCTGGCGCGGGCAGTGC
>NZ_JBFUKD010000631.1:0-2148 GCF_056401005.1 Microvirga sp. P4_G7
CGATGTGAAAACCGGCGCTCGTGCCCTCTGAGCCATCGTGCTGAAAGACAACTGCGCCTGCAATGAGCTGCGTCTGGGTAAAACTGGTTGCTTCGACCCCGTTCACCAGGATCGTCCCGTGCTCGAGGTCAGATACCGTAAAAACCAGGCCTTGAAAGGAATCGTCCGGATCGATGCCATCGATCATATCGGTCGTCAGCGTGATCTTCGCGCCTTCCGGAATGTCGGCGGCCAGGGAGCCGCCAAGGGTGGGCGGCGCATTCAACTTTGCGGCGGAGATCGTATAGGTGCCGAAAGAATCGGCGTAACCGCCGGCGGCAAGGAAATACATGCCCTTCGGGAGGGAAATGACGATCGCGCTGTCCGTCGTTCCACCATCGACCGCATCGTCGTTGAAGGCGAGAAAATTGCCGTTCATGTCGAAAAGTCGGAGAATCGGGTCGATGAGCGGCGTTGCCTCGGGATTGTCGACTTTCAGATCGAACCGGTAGACGCCCCCGTCGAGAAAGACGCGAAACCAGTCTTGATCTGTCGGGCTCTCGATATCCGAACTGATCGATTGCCCAAGCTGAATATAGCCGGTCGTTGAGGAATCATCGGCGTAATCGGGGGGCATCGTGTAAACCCTGGAAACGGTTCGGCTTGGAAAGTGCTCGGCGGCCGTTCCGGCTATTGCAGTCGCGGCTCAATCGGCGTCGATGGCGGCGGTCCGATTGCGCGGACCGGTTACCCTACCGGCAATATGAGGTCATGAAACCCGTTCTTCATAGGGTAAAACCCATACAATCCCCCGATCATTCCCTAGGAGAGGGCCCAATAGAGCGCGCACCCTCCGGACGAKGATCAGATCCACGCGTTTGGCGAAATTGCCGAACCCGTGCATGATGCCCCCAACAATAAGAACCTCCTTGAGGAAACGGTCATGGGCTCATCCGTCGGGCTCGGCCACGCCGAGCGGATTGCGCAGGCGCTCGAAAATTCCATGCCGGCGCGCTCGGCGGTTGCCGCATCGTGGCAGCGCTCGTTGCTGCGTTATGGGCTCGATCCCCTCGAGGCGCGTCCGCCCCGGACTTTGAGCGGCCCGGAGCTGCGCGACGCCCGCCAAGAGGCAGAACCCTTCCTCCATGTAGCCCAAGCCAGCCTCGACCGTTTGTTCCAGGCTGTCGGCAATGCAGGCTGTTGCGTCCTCTTTTCAGATCGCCACGGCGTCCCCGTAGACCGCCGCGGAGCCGCTACCGACGACACGACTTTTTTTGCATGGGGTCTCTGGACGGGCGCTGTGTGGAGCGAAGAAGCGGAGGGAACGAACGGGATCGGAACCTGCCTCGCCGAAGGCCGAGTCCTGACGATCCACCGCGAGCAGCATTTCCATGCGCGAAACATCGCCTTGAGTTGCACAGTCGCGCCGATCTTCGATCACACCGGACGGATTGCCGGCGCGCTCGATGTGTCCTCGTGCCGTTCCGACCTCACAGATGGGTATGTCGGGCTGATCGCGGCCGCGGTCTCCGATGCCGCCCGCCAGATCGAAGCACTGAATTTCAGAAATGCCTTCCCGAATGCGCGTATCGTGCTGGCGGACGGCACATTTCCCGGCTCCGCCGGCCTGCTCGCCATCGATCACGACGATCTCGTTGTCGGCGCGACACGGTCGGCGCGCCTCGCCTTCGGCATCACCGATGCAACGATCGCGAACCTCCTTCCGGCCCAGGACGTCTTTGCCGACGATCTCACGCCCGATCTCGCCGACGCAGAACGCGGGGCGCTCCGCAGGGCGCTCGCGAAAGCCAAAGGCAACGTCTCGGAGGCAGCTGAGGCCCTGAATATCAGCCGCGCTACGTTGCACCGCAAAATGAAGCGGCTGGGCATCCGCCGCATCCAGTAGCGTCCTTAAGTGTCGCAGAACTGAGACATCTGCTCGAACCTTCCTCGAACCAGAGCGTGACAGGATCGCCGGCCGAGCCGAACCTGACGTCAAGACGCCGCAGATGGCGCAACCAGGAGGAAATGATGAACAAGCCCGAATTCGTGCGCACCGCTCGCCCCAACTTCAAGGCAAAGTACGGAAACTACATCGGCGGCGCGTGGGTCGAGCCACGCAGTGGCCGCTACTTCGACAATACATCTCCGGTCAACGGCCAGATCCTG
>NZ_JBFUKD010000632.1:0-2140 GCF_056401005.1 Microvirga sp. P4_G7
CAGTTTCGCCAACTTGAAGGATTGCCGAACGGTATTAGTCGACCTTGATCTTCGACGCCCCCAGGTCGGAGCCATTCTGGGCGTCGAAAAAATTCATTCGATGGGACGATTTCTCACCGGTGAGAGCTCCATTGAAGAGACATTCGTCCGCTGCGGGGACAATATCGCCATCGGTGCGAACTGGCACCCGGTCTCCTACGCTGCAGAGTTGCTCCAGAGCCCCGGCACGGCGCCGATCCTGGCAAACCTCAAGGAAGAACTGAAGCCGGACGTCACGATCTTTGACCTCCCGCCGATGCTGGTGAACGACGATGTTCTCGCGTTCTTGCCTAACGTCGATTGCGTGATCCTGGTCGCGGCCGCCGACGCAAGCACCGTTGGTGAGGTTGACGTCTGCGAGCGCACCCTAGCGGAAGAGTCCAATTTTCTGGGCGTAGTGCTGAACAAGTGCCAGTTCGGTCCGGAACGCTACGGGTACTAACGTTCAGCTGCAGCGTATTTGACGCCTCAGACTGCCTGAAGAATGCATTTTCCTATGTCTCTAGCGTGACCGTTGGATTGCCCAACCTTGGCCATTATGTTGCCGTTGTTTGAATTGCTGTAAAAATTATTGATTTGTGCCGCCAAGCTGGCCTGAAATGTCAAACAACTGTCCATTCATCACAAGACCTCTCTCAAAAACCCTGTGTAATTCGATCTAGCACCAATGAGGTAAGCCTTTCGTTGGTGTGCTCATCGATCGGCCGGGTCAGCAAGCTATGTTCGCGTACGTAGCGTTAGATTAACTATCTGTTCCTTTTTGAACTGCCCGGGCTCCCATTCACCTTAAGATGAATTTTGACAGGGCACATATTACCATGGCTGCAACCACTTCCGGTTTCCCGAATGCGTCGAATACTGGGGTTCCCGATGGAGTTGTTCTCAACGCATCGGGTGGAATTACCATCACCAAGGCTGGCACCGTTGTTCAAGGCCTGAACATTACAGGGCCGGTGAATATCCAAGCTTCGAATGTCACGTTGAAGAATTGTAAGATTACTGCCGCTACTTGGGCGGTCGTCAACATCAAGGACGGTGCGACTGGCGTTACCGTCCAGGATTGCGAAATCAACGGCGTCGGCTCGAACAACTCGGGCTCGCACGGCATCTACGGCCAGGGAACGTTCCTGCGTAACGATATCTACAACGTCGAGAATGGCATCACCCTGAACGGCGGAAATACGCTCATTCAGGACAACTATATTCATAACCTGAAGGCCTCCGGATCGCCGCACTACGACGGCATCCAGATCGACGGTGGCCAGTCCAACGTGACGATCAAGCACAACACGATCATCAACGACCACGGGCAAACCGCAGCCGTCATGATCGACAACTATTTCGGTCCGATCTCCAACATCACCGTGGACGGCAATTTCCTCTCCGGCGGTGGCTACCCGCTCTATTCCGACGGCCAGTTCGGCGGCGGCTCGATCTCGGGTGTCTCTTTCACGAACAACTACCTGGGCAAGGGTCAGTGGGGTTACTACTACGTCGAGGGCAACTCGCCGAAGATTTCCGGCAATGTCCAAGGCGCCGCAGGACAAGTTCCTGATAACGTCGGCGTTCCCAGTTCGGGTTCTCCCCAACCCACAACCGACGGAAGCGCCTCTGCCGTACTGAAAATCATTGCGGGCGACGACACCGGAAACGTGTTGCGCGGGACATCCGCAGACGAGAGGTTCTACGGCAAGGGCGGGAACGACAAGCTCAATGGTAAGGGCGGGAATGATATCCTCAGCGGCAACTCCGGCAAGGATGCGTTCATTTTCAACACCAAGCTGAGCAGCAGGACGAACGTTGATAAGATCGTCAACTTCAACACGAAAGACGACCATATCAGCCTCGAGAATGCGATCTTCACCAAGCTCAAGATGGGCGCTTTGTCCTCGAGCATGTTCCGTGTTGGGGAAAAAGCTCTCGATACCAACGATCACATTATCTACAACAACAAGACCGGCGCGCTCTACTACGACGCGGATGGAAACGGTGCACGCGCGGCCGTGAAGTTTGCAGTCGTCGACAACCACGCCAAGTTGAGCATTGCTGATTTCTTCGTGATCTAAGCGCAGAGATTCGACGGTCCCGGCGTCGCCGGGAC
>NZ_JBFUKD010000633.1:0-2138 GCF_056401005.1 Microvirga sp. P4_G7
CTGTCGTCGTTCCACACGAGAACGTTGCAGTCGCTATGGCGCACGGCCATCACATGATTACAGGGCAGATGCAGGCTGTCATGGTCCATGTGGGTCTCGGCACTGCAAATGCACTTAACGGCATCTACAATGCTGCACGGCTCAACATCCCGATCCTTCTCGCCGCGGGCCGGACGCCGGCGACCGAGTCAGGTGTATTCGGCGGTCGCAACAACTACATCAACTGGGCGCAGGAAATGTTCGACCAGTCGGGCATGATCCGTGAGTTGGTGAAATGGGAGTATGAGCTTCGTCATCCATCCCAACTCCAGACGGTAGTCGATCGCGCGATGTCGATCGCGCAAAGTTCGCCGCCCGGTCCGGTTTACCTAACACTCCCGCGCGAAGTATTCGCCGCCACCCAACAGAGGGCCAACATCGCTACGCAAGCGACAATGGTACGGAGTGAGCCGCCAGACCCCAACAGAGCGGCAATCGCCACTTTGGCCGGATGGCTCACCGATGCAAAGCGTCCGATGATCATCACGTCGGCAGCCGGCCACAAGCCTGAGCTGTGGTCCGCCCTGTCACGGCTGGCGGRGCGTTTTGCTATTCCTGTCGTGCAGTATCGCCCGCGTTACATGGCCCTGCCGACGAACCACCCAATGCATTGCGGTTACAACCCAAATCCACTGCTCAAGCAGGCCGACCTGGTCATTGTTCTCGAAAGCGACGTGCCTTGGATTCCCGACGAGGTCGGAAAGATCGAGGCTCGCGTCGTTCAAGTCGGCTTGGATCCACTCTTCCAGCGATACCCTATTCGAGGCTTCCCTTCCGATTTGTCGATTGTGGCGGAAGCAGCCACCGCGCTGAACCACCTTTTTTCGACACTTCCAGACGAAGCATCGACAAGCGAGGCGACGGCGGTTCGGCGCGCCGAGATCGCGCATCAGCGGCCAAGCCTTGCTCCGCGCAGCATGTTCTCCCAAGGCGAGATTCCCAAGTCCATGACGCCCCGTTGGATCACAGCCTGCATCGAACGCGCCCGCGACGAAGATACCATTCTCGTCAATGAGTACCCGCTCGTTCTCGAGGAGCTTACCTCGCAGGGGCCGGGTCAGTTCTTTGCTCACAGCCCCGCAGGTGGGCTAGGTTGGGCGATGGGTGCAGCGCTTGGTGCAAAACTCGGCAAACCCGACGCAACGGTGATCGCGGCCGTGGGTGATGGCGTCTATATGTTCGGAAATCCGACTCCGGTCCACATGGTGTCGCGTGCGATGGATCTTCCGACGCTGACCGTCATCTTCAACAACAAGCGCTGGGGTGCCGTGCACCGGGCGACATTGTCCATGTACCCGCAAGGATATGCGGCCGCCGAATCCGAGCCGCCATTCGCCACGCTGGAACCGTCCCCGGATTTCGAGCAAATCGTCGTGGCCTCGGGCGGCTACGGCGAGCAAGTGACGGATCCCGCCGACCTTCCGGCGGCAATCGAGCGAGCGCTGCGGGTCGTACGGGACGAAAGGCGCCAGGCCGTGCTCAACGTCATATGCGAGGCGGTCTATGCGCGCACAAGCTGAACATCTCGATGGCGCTGCTTTCTCTCCCGACGCGCTTGCGCTACCGACTGGTTCCTTCGTCGATGGTCGCCGCGTTGATGGAGACGGCGATTTCCTTGAGATCGTGCGACCATCTGATGCCAAAGTAATTGCGCGGTTTCGCGGAGCATCCACTGGTCTCGTCGATTTGGCGGTCTCGTGTGCAGCGCGGGCGTTCCGAGAAAGTGGGTGGCGCGAGGCCGCACCGCGCAGACGTGCAGCGGTCATGCGGCGTTGGGCGGATCTCGTCGATCAACACAACGAGGAGCTGGCGCAACTCGAGGCGGTGACGACCACGCGCATCATAGCGGAAACGCGTGTCCGCGACGTCCCCGTCGCCGCGGAGTTACTGCGCTTCTATGGCGAATGCTCGGACAAGGCGGATGGAGAGGTTTATCCAACGGCTGCAAATGTCTGGAGTGTCGGCAAGCCTGAACCCTACGGTGTGGTTGCAGCCATTTCGCCATGGAATGTGCCTTTGGTATTGGCGACAGCTAAGTTTGCGCCTGCTCTCGCGGCGGGGAACGCCGTTGTGCTCAAACCGTCTGAATTGACGCCCTT
>NZ_JBFUKD010000634.1:0-2138 GCF_056401005.1 Microvirga sp. P4_G7
GCTTCTGGTCTTCGTCGAGGTGTCGCTCGACAAGACGACACCGGATGTTTTCGAGAAGTTCGCGGAGGCCGTACGTCGTGCGCCGGAAGTCCTCGAATGCCACATGGTGGCGGGTGGCTTCGATTACCTCGTAAAGACCCGCGTCGCCGATATGGCGGCCTATCGCCATTTCCTCGGTGAGATCTTGCTGGCGCTGCCGGGCGTCAAGGAAACGCGCACCTATGCGGTGATGGAGGAGGTTAAGAGCGACGGTCTGCTTCCTGTCTAGCTGCAATGCCTCCGCAACGGGCAGAATTCGCCTCTCCCTTCGGCAATCGTCCCTTGAAGCGGGTGCATCATTTTGGTTGCATGGTGGCGAACAGTGGAAGGACGCGAAAATCGCGTCGGGGAGGATCAACCATGTCGCGTCGCTTGTCGGTGAACCGAAGAGCCGTCCTGAAGTCTCTCAGCTTGGCGACAGGGTTGGGCCTTTGTACGCTCATGCCGACAACGGCGGCCCTCGCGCAGACACCTGTGCGCTTCAGCCTCGATTGGCGCTGGGAGGGACCCGCAGCTCCGTTCGCCGTCGCTCTCGACAAGGGTTACTTCAAGGCCGAGGGACTCGACGTCACGATCGATCCCGCCGCCGGATCCCGCGAACCGATCTCGCGCGTCGCATCTGGAACTTACGACGTCGGCTTCGGCGACGTGAACTCGCTCGTGCGGTTCCGGGACGAGAATTCCGGAACGGACATCAAAGCGGTGATGATGATCTACGACAAGCCGCCCTTCGCCATCATCGGGCGCAAGAGTCGTGGCATTTCGACGGAGGTCGCAAGCCTGCAAGGCAAGAAATTCGGCGCACCCGCCGCCGACGGGGCCTACGCGCAATGGCCCATCTTCAAGACCGTCAACAAGATCGACGATTCCTCGATGAAGTTCGAGAATGTCGGCTTTCCCGTCCGGGAACCGATGCTGGCGCAAGGCGAGGTCGACGCGGTGTTCGGCTTCTCCATGTCGTCCTACATCAATCTGAAGTCACGGGGCGTACCGCAGGAAGACATCGTCGTTCTGCTGATGAGCGATTACGGCGTCGATCTCTATGGCAACGCGATCATGATCTCACCAAAATTCGCGGCCGAGAAGCCAGAGGCCGTCAAGGGGTTGCTGCGGGCGATCATGAAGGGTGTGCAGGACACCGTGAAGGATCCGGCGAGCGCAGTCGATTCCGTGATCAAGCGCAATGACGTGGCGAAGAAGGACGTCGAACTCGAGCGTCTGAAGATGGTGCTCGATCTGAACATGCTGACGCCATGGGTGAAGGCGAATGGTTACGGCGGAATCGACAAGACGCGCTTTGAGAAAGCACTCGATCAGATCGGACTGACATTCACCTACAAGAATAAGCCGAAGACCGAGGACGTGTTCACCGATCAATATCTGCCGCCCGCCGACCAGCGGAAGGTGAACTGACCGGCGCCGTTCCGAGAGACGCGCCTCGCGTCGGCTCTCGACGTCGACGTTGAAATGTCCCCTGCCCGGAGCCATGCCCTTGCCCGCTTTCGTCGACATTCATGACGTGACGCACGTCTACGCGCGAGCGGAAGACAGCGCTCCGGCCGTGGCGGGACTGAATCTCAAGGTGAACGAAGGCGAGTTCGCCGCGATCGTCGGGCCGTCCGGATGCGGCAAGTCCACCTTGATGAAGCTCGCGACGGGATTGCAGTTTCCCCGACAAGGCACCGTCATCGTCGCCGATCGTCATGTCAGCGCGCCGGTGAAGCTTGCGGGGATGGCGTTTCAGAACCCCACGATGTTGCCGTGGCGCACGACGCTCGACAACATTCTGCTGCCGTTGGAAATCGTCGAACCGCACCGCTCGCGGTTGCGCAAGGAGCGCAAGGCCTACGTCGAGAAGGCTGAGGCGCTGTTGGCGCAGGTGGGGCTGAAGGGGCAGGGGTCCAAATACCCGTGGCAATTGTCCGGCGGAATGCAGCAGCGCGCCTCGTTGTGCCGGGCGTTGGTCCATGAACCGAAGCTGCTGATGCTCGACGAGCCGTTCGGGGCGCTCGACGCATTCACGCGCGAAGAACTATGGTGCGTGATCCGTGATCTCCATGCGGCCCAAAAATTCACGGTCATTTTGGTGACCCATGATT
>NZ_JBFUKD010000635.1:0-2136 GCF_056401005.1 Microvirga sp. P4_G7
ACCAAAGAGGATCCCGATCGTGTGGGGCAGCAACGCTGAAACCAGTCCCACAAAGACCAGACTAATTCCGGACGCCTGCAGACCCGCTACGAAACTCGGCCCAGCGCCGAGGCCCACGACACCGATGAACACACAAAGTCCAACTGTATCAAATATCCATATTGCCGGTTCCGGAATGCGCCCGAAAAATGGATAGACAGACCTCAACCACCCGAAGACCAAGCCCATGACAAGCGCGCCGCCGCTCGCAGTGAGCGTCAGCGGCACAGACCAGACGACGACCGATAGGAGGCCGACCAGACCGCCGAGAAAAATGCCTATTCCGACAAATACCATGTCGGTTTCCGAAGTGCGGCGATCGGCATATCCAAGCTCTTTCGCTGCGCGCTCCACCTCGGACAAGGGACCAATCAGACGAACGATGTCGCCCCTATCGACACGGCTTTCCGGCATGATCGGCATTTCAATTCCGGAACGGGTGAACTTGAGAAGAAACACGCCTCGGGCGAATTGCAAATGCGCCAGCTCGGACAGCGTTCTACCGTCCATGGCTCGGTTCGTGACGACAACGTCCAATGACTCGATCGGAATGTCGAGGAGCAGGGGGTCGCTCACCTCTGGACCGATCACAGTACCACGCGTCGCGTGGATCTCCTGTCGCCCGATGACCGCGATGACGTCGTTTTCCCGGACGATCACGTCCTGACCAGCCTCCACGAGGCGATCGCCGCTGCGGACGCGTAAAATGAAGATCCGGGCTTCACCGGGGAGTAGCTCAAGCTGCGCTATCGTCTTGTCGATGAGCTTTGGATTGGTGACGCGGTATGCGCGAACATCGAAAGGTCGCGCGGCAGACACGACACCTTCTACGCGGTCGTTCGAGGCTCCTCCCTCCAATCGCATGCGCGCAGCCTCCTCCCGGAGATTGGCACGCATGAGCTTGGGGCCGATCTTGGGAAGGAACCAAACCAACGCTGCCGTTCCAATGAGGTAGGTTACGGCGTAGGCGACGGGGATGTTGTTGATCAGCGCGGCCCGTTCTGCTTCAGGCAGCGCAAGGCGCTGAATCGCCTCGCCGGCGGTGCCGATGACAGTCGATTCAGAGAATGYGCCCGCAAGGAGGCCCGCCGCCGTGCCCACGTCGTATCCAAGCAGCTTCGAGAATCCGAACGCGGTGAGCAAGCAGGTGACGCATAGCAGAACCGTCAGGGCGACTTGGGGAACTGCGTCGCCTTTCAGACCGCGAAAGAATTGCGGTCCGACTTTGTAGCCCGTCGTAAAGAGAAAGAGGTCAAAGAAAATCGTCTTGACCAGAGGAGGCACCTTGATGTCGAGCTGGCCGATCAGCACGCCAGCCAACAGGCAGCCGACGACGATTCCAAGGCTGAAGCTTCCCAATTTGATGCGACCTATGAGAAAGCCGACGGCAATGGTCAGGAAAATCGCGAGTTCTGGATTCTGGCGCAAAGCCGAAACGATGTAGTCCACGTTTCACTCCCTCATTCCCGCCGATCACCGTGACTCATTGCAACCTTGCCGACCTAGCCACCAGGTCATTTGCGAGGAGATGCCCGCGTGCGCCCGGAAGACGCGCCGTCTGTCGCGATGCGGATGAGCTTCAGCCCGTGAGAGGCCGAGTATCCATGGATCTCCTTTACGTCGAGCTTGCGCATGAAGTCGATGATTTCGGGAGTGATGACCTGACCCGGCACCATGATCGGAAAGCCGGGCGGATACGGGATCACGAAGTTGGCGGAGACGAGCGGCGGACCGTCGCTCAATCGCCGGGCAATGTCGGGGCTCGCGAGAGGTATGTGTTCGCAGCCGGCTGCGTTGTAGGCGTCGAAAAATGCGGCGCGGATATCACCCTCGATCGTACCCTCGCCGGACTCCTTCCGATATCGTTCGTGGAACCGGCTGAAATTTGGCAGTTCAGGCACGTCGTGCATCAGAGCTTTCACTCGCTTTTCGAATGAAGCCCTCTCTTCATCGCCGCCGTTGCGGAGCCGCTTTTCGATGTCCTGCGCCAGCTCCAGCAGCACCCGAATGAGGAGCGCGACGTCACTGCGTGTATTGTTGATATTCTATTGCAGGAGCACACTGTTGCGCGTGGTCTTGTTGATTTGGATGTTGTAC
>NZ_JBFUKD010000636.1:0-2134 GCF_056401005.1 Microvirga sp. P4_G7
CCTTCAAGGAGCACGGCGGCAGTCCGGCGCTGACCCTTCCCCTCGACGGACCTTACCTGAAGCCGACGCTCGATGCCTTGACGCAGGAATGGGGTCGCGAGGCAGCGCTGGCGGGAACGGGCGGCTCGATCCCGATCGTCGGCGACTTCAAACGCTTCCTGAACATGGATGCGCTGATGGTCGGATTTGCGCGCTTCGACAACCGCATCCATTCGCCGAACGAGAAATACGACCTCTCGAGTTTCCACCACGGAATTCGCTCCTGGGCCCGCATTCTGTCAGCCCTTTCGAAGTAAGAACGAACACGGACGCACCATCATGGATCGCAAGCCCTCGCTTCCCCCTTCGTCGAGCCTGACGCGCTTCTCCCTTGCACCGCTACACACCATGACACGCCGCTTGGCGGACGTGGCCTCGGGGCGCGCACCCGCCGATCTCGTGATCACCGGCGCACGGGTGCTGTCTACCTACAGCGAACGCATTGCGCGGGAGCGGGAAGTCTGGATCGTGGGCGGGCGCATCGCGGCCGTCAAACCCGCGGGCTCATACAAGAAGGTCAACGGAACTCCCGGACGCGTCTATGATGCGAAGGGCGGGATCATCGCGCCCGGTCTCGTCGATCCGCACATCCACATCGAGAGCAGCATGATCACCGCCTGCGCTTACGCGGAGGCGGCGTTGCTCAATGGCACGACCACCATCTTCTGCGACAGCCATGAAATCGGAAACGTCATGGACAGCGCCGGCATCGAGATGATGCTGGAGGATGCGCGGCACGCGCCGTTGTCCATCTTTCTCACCGTGCCAAGCACGGTTCCGGCCACGTCGCCAGAGCTCGAAACGGCGGGCGGCGACCTGACGCCTGAAAAAATCGCGGCGTTGTTCGATCGCTGGCCGGAAGCGGCCGCCCTCGGCGAAAAGATGGACTTCGTCCCCGTGACCATGGGCGACGAACGCAGCCACGCCATTCTCGCGGCGGCACTCTCGCGCGGAAAGCCGGTGTCCGGCCACATATACGGTCGCGAGTTCGTTGCGGCCTACGCGGCGAGTGGTGTCACGGATACGCACGAAGCCATCGACCGCGACATCGCGGACGATCTGCTCGATGCCGGTGTGTGGATCTTCCTGCGCGGCGGGCCGCCGACGACCCCGTGGCACTCTCTTCCCGAGGCGATCAAGACCGTCACCGAACTCGGCGCCTCTCACAAGCGGCTCTGCGTCTGCACCGACGATCGGGATGCCGATGACCTCATGCTGTTTGGTCTCGATTGGGTGACGCGCGAAGCGCAGCGCGCCGGCATGTCGCGCGAGCAGGCCTGGAGCATGGGATCGCTTCATCCCGCGACCCGTTTCGCCATGGACGGCGAGATCGGCGGTCTCGGTGGCGGAAGGCGGGCGGATGTCGTGTTGCTCGATGACGATCTCACTGTGAAGAACACCTGGTACGGCGGCGAGCTGGTCGTCGAGAACGCCAAGATCACCCCGGTTCTCGATCAGGCCCTGTCAAATCGCTACCGCTATCCGCCGGAAGCCTATCGGACGGTGCATATCCCATCGCCGCCGAAGCTCATTCCCGAACTCCCGTCGAAGGCCTGCACGACCAACGTCATCCGTGTCGCGCTGCCGGGCATCGTTCTTTTCCATGACAAGATCGCACTGCAGCCGGAGCCGGATTGGGAAACGCTCCTGACCAAGAACGGTCTCACCTTCGTCACCGTCATCGAGCGTCACGGAAAAACCGGCGGTGCCGGTGTGGCGCATGGATTTCTCAAGGATTTCGGATTGAAGCGCGGCGCGGTCGCCAGCAGCGTGGGGCACGATTCACACAATGTGATCGTCGCGGGAACGAACGAGGCCGACATGCGCGTTGCGCTCGATACGATCATCGAGAGCCAGGGCGGTGTTTGCGTGGTCGACGGCGGTAAGGTCGTTGCCATGGTGGCCTTGCCGATCGCCGGCCTCTTGTCCGACAAGCGCGTTACCGAAGTCGCCGACGAGACGCGAAGCCTCAAGGTGGCTTGGGAGAAGGCCGGCTGCAAGATCCCCTATATGGGGTTCAACCTGATTCCGCTGTCTGTGATCCCCGAAATCAGGATCACAGACAAAGGGTTGGTTCTCGTGCCCGAGATGAGCC
>NZ_JBFUKD010000637.1:0-2134 GCF_056401005.1 Microvirga sp. P4_G7
GTCGAGCGTTCCGCGAATACTGTCCGCGACAGGGTCGTTATGATCGTCGCCGTCGATGAGAACCGAGAAGATCCCCGAGATCGAACCTTTGCCATCTTCGCCGGGTCCGGCTCGCTCCAGCAGGCGCGGCAGATCGCTGAAGACGCTGGGCGTATATCCGCGCGCGACGGCGGGCTCTCCGGCTGCGAGAGCCACGTCGCGCGCAGCATGAGCGTAGCGCGTCACGGAATCGACGATCAACAGAACGGATTCACCAAGATCACGAAAATACTCCGCGATGCTGAGCGCTGTCTTCGGCGCTTGGCGGCGCATCATCGGGCTCTCGTCTCCGGTCGAGACCACGATCACCGAGCGCCCCCTGTTGGGGGCGATAGCGCCTTCCAGAAACTCGCGCACTTCGCGGCCACGCTCGCCGACGAGCGCGACCACGATCGTGTCGAAACCTTCGCAGCGCGCCACCATCGAGAGCAGCGTGGATTTCCCGACGCCTGAGCCGGCAAAGATACCGATGCGCTGGCCTTCGCAGAGCGGAGTAAACAGATCGATGGCCCGGACACCGGTCCTGAGCGGTTTACGAACGCGCGACCGGGTCATCGCGGGCGGTGGAACCGCGTCGATCGGCATCGCCGAAGCGCCGGGAACGAGCGTGCCAAGGTCGTCGATCGCCTCACCCAAGGCGTTCACCACTCGCCCCTTCCAGCTCGGGTGTGGGCATAGGCTCATGCTCGCCATGCGATACACGGGGGTGCCGACACCGGCATCGATGTGCCCATCGAACGGCTTGATGGTGACACCCGTATCGTCGACGCGAACGACCTCGCCGACCTGCGATCGGTCACCGACGTCGAAACCGATGCGATCTCCCATCTTGACGAATACTGATAGGCCGCTGGCGCGATAGAAGCTCGGCGTCACCTCGCGAACAACGCCGCTGACGCGGACCTTCGGGAGAGTCTGCAAGCCGGTGAGGAGAGCCGCCTCGAGGCGCTCGAGCGCATGCATCAGCTGCTCCCTCTACGCTCTTCAGGCGCTCGGGCCGAGCGCGCGGATCGCGCTCAACAGGGACGATTCAGTCTCGGAGATTGTCGACGCTGCGCTGTCGAACGTGCGCGAAAGCGAAATCAGTTTCGACATTTCAAGAACCGGATTGACGTTGGCGCCCTCGGCATAGCCCTGTTGGATACCGATCGACGTGAAGTCCTGAACAGCCTGCGGCTGCAAGCTCGAAATCACGCCCGAGTTGCCGAAGCGGGACAGTTCACTTTCGCCTGCGATCGAAAACAGGCCGAGCGTCCCGACCTGGGTATCGCCCTGCGTAATCATCCCGTCACGGCCGATGATCGGAGGGCCCGCGTCCGGATCGAGGAGGACGTTCGTACGTCCGGCATCGAGCACGGAATAGCCGTCCATGGTCTGAAGCTCACCCGTCTCGGTCATCTTCATCCGTCCGTCCTTGGTATAGACGGTGCCGATCGGCGTGTTGACCGCCATCCAGGCATCGCCTTGGACAGCCACGTCGAGCGGATTGTCGGTCTTCGTCACAGAGCCGGGGCGCCGTGAGATGTAGGTATCGCCTTGCGATGAGAAGGCGACCGCTTCTTTGCCGGCTTGTGACAGCACGGTCGAGAACTTGACCTCCTCCGCCCGGTAACCGCCCGTGTTCACGTTGGCGACGTTGTTGGCGATCGTGTTCAGCCGGCGTTCGAGAGCGACTTGCGCCGACAGCGCGACATATAGAGCCGATTGCATTTCAGAAACCTCCCGACTTGATACGTTGGAGGCTGACGAGCAGGTCCGCGCTCATGCCGCCGGTCGTGTCCCCGCTGCCGAAAAGCGTCAGCACCGGCGAAGTCTCCGTGTTGTTCTTGGCCTCCCACATCACCGAGAAGCGTTGCAGGAAGCGGTTCATCTCAGCTGGATCCTTGAGGCTCTCCAGATCGAGCCTGTGCGCGATCATCGCTGCCTTGGCATCGATGTTGCTGCCGCCCTCCGGTAGATTGAAAGCCGTCTGCACGACCTGCAGGAGTGCGACGTCTGCGAGGATCTCGTACGGACTTTTGATGTCCGTCGCCTTGCGCTGGAAATAGAGGGCGAGTCGAACGCCAGGATCTTCTTCGCCGGCGGTGTTCTCCAG
>NZ_JBFUKD010000638.1:0-2133 GCF_056401005.1 Microvirga sp. P4_G7
ATCGAAGGTGATGTCGGTAGTCTCGTTCTGATCACGTCCGTCTCCGGCATTGCCGTCGAGGAGCGGACCGAGGTGCCGCGGAGCCATGCCGAAGCTCTCCTCGATGTGACGCCCGGAAAGGTCGACTACGTGCTGTCGACGCTCAAGGCCGGAGACCGCGATATCCATGTGAGCCGGTTCGTTCGACCAGGCCCCCTTGATCTGATTTCCGTCGAGTTCGAGCGAGAGGACGAGGCGCGGAGTTTTCGAGCGCCGTTGTGGTTCGGGCCCGAGGTGACGGACGACGTCGCCTACCAGAAGCGCTCGATCGCCCTCGACGGTTTGCCGTCCGCGCTCGACATCCCCTTGTCCAACTCGGCGCTCAACAGCCTGCTCGACACCTTCGAGAACCGGATGGGATCTACCCGGCCGGCGACACCGCCCCAATCGCCGCGCCAGTCAGCCGACCAGCGCGACCGTCGGCGCCCGAACGACAAGCCCGCCGCGGGAGCAAATCCGGACAATGTCGGTCACGCTCAAAGCGAGACGTCCAGCGATGAAAACGACGATTTCAATCTGAACATCGAGGACAACGTGATTCGGGAATTGGCCCGGTCGCTTCGCCCGCAACGGCGCTAAACACGTTCCGCCGGCAGTCGATTGTCGGCGGAAATGATGCTTTAAATCAATGCATTAGCAAGGGGTCGGTCGATTCGGCGGTCGACGCTGTCAGGCCGGCGTTCGAACCCATTCCTGTATCAATTCCGTTCCGGCAGCCCGCAGGGTCGTGTGGATGGGCGAGAAGCGCTCGAGGTCCGTCGCCCAGATTTTCAGCCGCTCGTCATCGGCGTCCGTGGCGATCGAAAGTTGGAGACGGATGCGCGGCCATGGGTTGGCGATCGGCTCCGCCAGCCACACGCCCCGACGATCGAGGGTCGCCTCCGCCACCACTTTCAGGCGTTGGATGGCGATGCCGTCGCGTCGAGCGAGGCGTTTCAGGATCACGTTCGTCACCCCGATCAGCGCCGCAATCTGCATCTCGGTGGGCGCGGGTCCTTCGTCGGTTCCATCGCGTTCCGGCGGCTCGTCGATCACCACCTCGTGCCCGCGCCCCCGGATGTGAGAGCGGGCATAGGTCGGACAATCGCCCTCGAGGCGCAGGGTCACGGGTGTCAGCAATTCAGGGGCGACGGGCAGCGTGCCGCGAGTGGTCATGGGAAATCCTTCTTCAACTGAACGAGTCCGCCGCTGACAGGCGGTCGGCGGCGAGTGCCAGAAGCGCCGTGGCGTCGGCTCCGATCACAACGTCGACCAGCGAGCCTGCGGCTTGGTCGATGATCGTCGCGCCGTCGGCGTCCGAACCGTCGGTCACGACCCGGAGCGGCAGGCGCTCGACCGTGAAAAGACCCGGGAAGAGGATCCAGAGAATGACGCAAGGGTCGTGCAGAGGACAGCGGATCTCTTCCACGGAGCCACCGGAAGCGCGGGCTGCCGGTGCCCCTTTTTTCCGGAGCTCGGCGATGTTCGCAATGTAGGCGTCGATGCATCGGGAGGCCGTTTGCGCGACCGTTCCGCCACTTTCCGCAAGCGCAGCACCCCAGGCGGATCCGACGGACACGCGGCGCGTGACGTCCAGGGGGACGAGGACGAGCGGAATGCCGGAGCGAATGACGACATCGGCGGCTTCGGGATCGGCGGCGATATTGAACTCGGCCAGCGCCGAAACATTGCCCCTGTCGCGGACGGCGCCACCCATGGCGACAATGCCGGCCAGGCGCCGGGCGATCTCGGGCCGAGCCTCGATCAAGGCTGCGATATTGGTCAACGGCCCCAAGGTTAGGAGCGTAATCTCGCTTGCCGGGCTCGCTTCAAGCGTTCGTGTCAGCCATTCCATGGCGTCGACGCCGCTCGCCTGGCCTGAGGGCGCAGGCAGGTCGATCCCGCCGATCCCATCGTCGCCGTGGATGCCCGGCACGTCGATCGTGGGTCGCCTCAACGGTGCGGCCGCGCCGGCGATGACGGGGATGTCCGTCCGCCCGGCAAGCGCCAGCACACGCAGAGCATTCCGGGTCGTCAAGTCGATACTGATATTGCCGCCGACGGTAACGATGCCGAGAATATCCAGTTCGGGAGAGGCGAGAGCCAGAAGGAGAG
>NZ_JBFUKD010000639.1:0-2124 GCF_056401005.1 Microvirga sp. P4_G7
CACCACGTCGATACCGCGCTTCGTGTAGGCGTCGCCAAGGGCATCGCGAACATCCTCGTCGAACCCACGCAAGAGCTTGTCGCCGCGATGAAGCAATGTCGTTTCGCTACCGAGGCCGGCGAAGATTCCGGCGAACTCCACCGCGATGTAGCCGCCTCCGATCACGAGAACGCGCTTCGGCTGAGTCGCGAGGTGGAAAACTTCGTTCGAGGTGATCGCCAGCTCGCCGCCGGGGATCGGCGGCTCCATGGTCGGATGCGCACCGACAGCCACGAGGATCGTCCGCGCGCGAACCAGCGTGCCGGTCGCAAGCAGGCGAACGGTATGAGCGTCCTCGATCACGGCGCGACTGTTGACGATCTTGACGCCGCTTCTCTCCAGATTGGCCCGATAGATGCCCTCGAGACGCGCAATTTCGACGTCCTTGTTGGCGATCAGGGTTGCCCAGTCGAAATGGGCGTCCGGCACGGACCAGCCAAAACCGGTCGCCTCATGAAACTCCTCGGCGAAACGACTGGCGTAGACCATCAGCTTCTTCGGCACACAGCCGCGGATGACGCAGGTGCCGCCGACCCGGAATTCCTCTGCCACCATCACCGTCGCACCATAGGACGCCGCGATCCGCGCGGCGCGAACGCCACCCGACCCTGCGCCGATCACGAACAGGTCGACATCGTAGGCATTCATCGATTGATCTCCCGAGAAAGGCGCAGCGCCCTCAACCAGACGACAGCCGCTCCGAGCGCCGCAGCCCACCAGCCCTGCCAGGCCCCATGACCGACCATTGCGACAGCGACGGCGCCGGCAGCCAGCGCCAAGCTCAGCGCTTTCATCGATGTGGGTTGTCGGCCGATTGCACTCAAGGTCAGAACGCCGACGAGACCGGCAAGGAGGGCCCCGACCAATCCCAGCTCGACCCAGATCTGTAGGGCGGCGTTATGGGGATGCCCGACCGACAACAGGACACGCCGTTCGGGCGGTACACGGGCGGCGATCGTCGTCTCGCCCAGCCTCGGGCTGACGCCGAAGCCTGCGCCGAGCATCGGATCCTCGTGGATCGCGGCGTCGAAACTCAACCAGATGTCGACGCGATCCCGCGAATGATTGGCGGCCAGATGCTCGTGCACGGAAGCCGGAATCAACCGGTCGGCAAGCGGGCCGACGATCGGCGCCAGCACGAGCGTCGCGACGATGAGGACCTGCCCGAGGCGGATCGCCATCCGAGGCGCGATCCACACGGCGAGATACGCGAGGATCGCAACGGGCAGTCCCAGCGTCGCGGCGCCGCTGTCGGAATTGAAGATGGCCAAGGCGATGACCGCGAGAAAAGCGAGACTGAGCGCCTGTCCACTTCTGACGGTGCCCAGCAACCATCCGACCAGCGGCGGCAGGAGCACCAGAAGGGTGAGACTTGGTCGGTTGAAGATATAACTGTCCCACCGCATCCCGAGCGCACGGCGAACCGACAAACCGGTGCGCAGATCGATCAGCATGAGGAGTTGCGCCGCTGTTACGGATATTGCGAGGAGCCAGAACGCCCCTGGCGTCACGCGCCGCGACAGGGTCAAGGCGAGGACGAAGGCGAAGACGACGGGAAGCCAGAATTCGAACAAGGCCGATGCAGACGTGTCGCGGACCTCGCTCCAGGTCAGTGACAGGAAGCTCCATGCGGCAAAGGTGAGAACCGCCATGCCCAGCGGCGTGCGCATTGCCGCCGATGTCTCACGAAAAAAGGCGCGAACACCACCCTCGCAAGCCAAAGCGGCGAAGGCGAACAAGGCGCTCAATCCGAGAAACAACGGGCTCGAGCGATGGGCGATGCTCATTCCCAAAGGCATGACGGCGAGCAGCACCATCGCCACGCGCCAAAGCGCATCGGCTAGACGGCCGCGAGAGGCTGACGGGGAATGCGGGAACGACTCGGACAGGATGCTCACTAGGGACGTCTTAAGCGAAGGTCGAACGGCAATAAAGTCGGGACTGCTTGCCGCGACGCTCCTCCCCCACTAGGGTTTGCGGCACCGAGCTTATCACGAGTGAGAAGCTTCGAAGGAGGAAATAATGAGCCGATATAACAAGAGCTTATGGCGGGGTGCCCTGGCTGCGACCGTCATGGGATTGGCC
>NZ_JBFUKD010000640.1:0-2114 GCF_056401005.1 Microvirga sp. P4_G7
GATTTATCGCGATCACCTCTTACTCACCCCCTTTGACATTGGTGAGGCGGTGTTCAAGGCGAATTTTCCGAAACGCAACCGCGTCATGGCGGCGATTTCCGATGCAACTGTGATTGTCGAGGCGTCCGACACATCGGGGACGCTTCACCAAGCTGCTGAATGTGTAAAATTGGAACGATGGCTCTTCATTATGAAATCGGTGGCCGATGATCGATCCTTAACCTGGCCAAAGAAGTTCATGGGCAACCCAAGGGTTCGGATTCTGTCTTCTACTCAGGAAATCGTCGATGCCGTTAGAGCCGGAAGAGCTTAAAGTCGTCACGCTCTGTTCGTATCCCGCCGGAGATTTCCCTTTCAGACCGGATGACCATACAGCCAGCAAGATGGTCAAGGCCGTCAAAGGGGATCCAATCAATGGGTACTTTGGCCTGAAACTCGATGCGGGGTATAGGAAGTTCGATGAAAACAACATTCACGAATACCGACGGATGGTGCCAGACTGGATGTGCCATCAGATTCTGAAGAGAATTGAGGGCTCCGCAACCATTGTCCCAATTCCCAATTCCCACGTGATCAGTGCGGACACCCAGAATTTCCGAACTCTCGCTCTTGCTCTCGCTATTGCTGAGTGCTCCAAAGGCCAGCTCACGGCCCTTCCAGCTTTGGTCTTCAAAGAGMCACAACAAAAGGCCCGAGAAGGCGGGCCACGCCGACCGCTCGATTTGTACCTCAAGTACAAAGTGATCGAGCAGGTTCAAGGGCAAATCGTCTTGATGGACGATGTCAAGACGAACGGTGGACACCTCATCGGCGCAAAATGGGCAATAGAAAAGAACGGGCCCGGCAAGGTAATACTTGCATGCGCATTCGGACGCACAGTTCGCGAGCAAGTCGAGGATCCTGTCAGCGTGCTCGACGAAATTCTTGACGCAGCGTTTCCGTTTCAACCGATTTAGCGCCGGTTGCAAAGATCACAAATAGATAGAAAATCGAGAGCACTAAACTCTAGTGGCAGGCCTTATGAGCGACCAACCGCCTCCTTCTAAGTCGTTAAATGCCAAGGATCTCTGCCGCCGCTACAGAGAAAGCTTAGTTGCGGTAGTCACAGTGGACGCGAAGGGTGACGAACATGTCGGCTCAGCCTTTCATGTTGGCGACGGCGCCTTCGTCACGGCGCGGCACGTCGTATTCGGTCAGCAATCATGCCATGTAGAAGTCGCCGGTCAATTAGTCTCGATTGAAGCGAAGCCTCATCCCGACCCTGAAAAGGATGTCGCTGTGTTCTCGATTCCGACGCTCGCGGGGTTGCCAGTGATTCCGCTCGGTGGCCACCTCGATGATTGGATTTGCGATAACGATTTCATGCTAAACGAGGTACTAATTCTGGGCTTCCCCCCCATTCCGCTCTCGAAAAGGAATGTTCTGGTTGCTTTTCGTGGTCAGATCAACGCGGTTGTCGACCTGGTCAACGTTGATCACGTCCACTTTATCGTCTCGGTCCCAGCGCGCGGCGGTCTCAGTGGTGGCGTCGTACTTTCGGAATGGGAGTTCGCGCTCGGACTTGTAACGTGGAGCCTTGTACGAGATGGTGCCGCGGAGGAACTCGGGTATCTCACAGTGCTGACGATTGAGCCTATCCTACAATGTCTCGCCGCGCACTCTCTCTTGCCGCGCGACTTGGCGCTGATTTGGGACGGGCTGTTTACCACCCAGACGGAATACTATGGTGTACCCGAGAAAAGTTGGGCGCACTCGTGGATCGAGACTGACCGAGACGGTCACCGAAACCGCCTTTCGTTTGCAACGCCTGACCAGAGCGTTGTCGCATCCGCGTTAGAGGCTGTAGCCAGCCTAGGTATCCAGGCGAGATTCGAAGTGGTCGACGTTGATGTCTGTGTCCTAGAGATCGACCATATTCAACCCCAAGAAACGTTAGAAATGGCTCGCGCGGCGATCCAAAAAGCGTTGCTTGACCGGGGTTATCTCCCGGTGGAGGCGCCTCGCCAAATTGCTCGGACTCTGAATGCGCCCCCATTCTCTTTGCATCATGATGATCATGACCATGAAACGCTGGTACTGCACTGGAGCGACGAAGGCCGCGCGCTAGGTACCCT
>NZ_JBFUKD010000641.1:0-2113 GCF_056401005.1 Microvirga sp. P4_G7
GACCCCAACCGTTCGGCTTGGTTGCTCCCGCCGCGCGGTCGAAGAATGGACGAGCGCACTTTGTTCCGCTGGTCGGCTTAGCTAGAGCGGCGGTTCTTGAGGCCTTTGAGCGAGCCAGCGACAGCGAATGGCTGTTTCCCTCGACAGGAGTCGCGAGCGCTCCGATCAAGGGCCATTCCCTGAGCGTCGCGATGATGCGCTTCCAGGCTAGCCTTAAGCTACAAGACGAACCGATCGCAGACGGAGGCAAAAGAAAGCCAATGGAGCGACGACAGAGGCAAAGCGAGCTTTCCTAACCTCTGCGACACATAAAAGTGCCATCGAGAGCTGGCGCAAAGCACCACCGACTCCTCATGACCTTCGACGCACCCTTAATACGCGGCTGTCGGAGCTGGGCGTCGTCCGTGAGGACAGCGAGGCCGTCCTCAATCACACGCCAAGAGGCGTCACGCCGTTCACTATGACCTCTACGACCGAGCGCGCGAAAAGCGGAGGGCGCTTTCACACCGGAATGAGGCTTTGAACTCGATCCTTGAAGGTCAACCGAATAGCGCTGAGATTGTCCCGCTACGCCTGAACTTAGTACGAGCCTAATAGATTTGAGGCTCCCGCGTCTTTGTAAACCTTCTCGGCCTAGCGATCTTCTCGTCGAGTAGCCAGAGCGCCTCGATGTTGCGGTAGGGGGCGGGCGAGTGCAATGCCCTCCGATGACAGTCTGCGGCGCAACCAGCCTATTGCCCGCTGCCGGTCCAACTGGACAATGCTTCCTCTTCCAGATCGCAGCATTAGATGAATGGAAGCATTGCGGCTGCCGGATGGGGAAATGTGGTGATTGGCAACAACGAATTCTGATGTCGACTGTTCTGCATATGCCGAAGCCAGTTTACCTAAGGTTAATCCCGTCGAAATCGCTAGTTTCTGTTTGCATTCCGCCTCTAGGGCTCGTCAGCGTCGTTTCAATTGTTACCGTCAGATTCATTTTTCTTGACAGAATGATTTAGAACAACGTTTCGTGACTGCCCGCCACATCGGCGATTGAGGTCTCGATGACGAAACCTGCGATCATCGCGCAGCCATGGAACAGCTTTCTGCCCGGAACAATGGGCGACGACACCATCACCGTGCTTCCGGAGGAAATCGAAGGTGCGGTGATCGACGGCTTCTCAGGCAAAGACACCCTTCAACTCCATGGCGGGGCCTGTTCGACTTCAGGCTTGCGGCGTCCCTCAGTGGGATCGAGACGATCATGGGATCGGATGAGAACGACACAATCATCCTGATCGAGGGACAGCTTACGGGATTGGCGTCGCTCAGCGGCGGCTCCAACGCCGCACAGCGTTGGGATGAACTTCAACTTCACGGGTCCGCGTTCGACATCACAGGGATAACTCTTACCGGCCTCGACTCGATTGAACTACTGACGGATGGGGCTGTCCTCACCGTGGGGACGAAGGCGGCGGCGTTGCTTGCCAAGGGTTTCGTCAGCCAGAACGATCGCCTTGTTCTTGTCGGCGGGCTTTCACTCACCGCGGGGGAGATCGCTGCTCTCCACGCCCGCGGAATCGACAGTATCGTCGACGCGAATGGCGTGCATGTGGACGCTGCGCCTATCATTACCGGATTTGGGGACGGACCGTTCAATGTCAGTGCGGGGCAAACGCTCGCTCTCGATGCTGGCGGTGATGCGTCGATAACGGAGAATGGCAATCTCGGCGTGCTCTCGGTCATCGTGTCGAAGGGCTTTCACACGGGCGATGCGATCGGCATCGATCTATCCGGCGCCGTCGCGTTGTCGGACGGGCTTTCCGTGGGCTCGACGATCACAGTGAACGGAAACGCAATAGGAACGCTTTGGGCCGCCGAGGGACCGAAGCTTGAAATAGCCTTCTTCAACGCTCAGGCGACCCCTGAAGCCGTCGAAGTGGTTTTGCGCGAACTGACCTATGCGATCTCAGCTACAGCCCCATCCGAAAGCGTTCACCGTGAGGTGGTGATCGAACTTTCGGATGTCGGCAATCGTATCGCCCGCAAAACAATAGATCTGGACCAGATCATCCCCAAGCAGCCTGATGAGCCGGAAACGCCTCCGATCACCGGAAGCACATCAATCGGC
>NZ_JBFUKD010000642.1:0-2101 GCF_056401005.1 Microvirga sp. P4_G7
GGTGATGGGCCCGGACGGCCAGGAGCACGAGGTCCACGGGGGCTCCTACGGCATTGGGCCGAGCCGTCTCATCGCCGCGATCATCGAGGCSAGCCACGACGAGAACGGCATCATCTGGCCCGATTCCGTCGCGCCGTTCGACATCGCGCTGCTCAATTTGAAGTCGGGCGATGCGGCGACCGATGCTGCATGCGACCAGCTTTACCGCGACCTGACCACGGCTGGGCGCGAGGTGCTCTACGACGACCGCGACGAGCGTCCCGGCGGCAAGTTCGCGACCGCTGATCTCATCGGCATTCCGTGGCAGGTCGTCATCGGCCCGAAGAGCCTGGCCGAGGGCAAAGTGGAACTGAAGCGGCGCGCAACCGGCGAGAAGGAAGTGCTGCCTCTCGGCGACGTCGTCGCGCGTCTCACCAAGGGTGCTTGATCGAGCCGATGGCTGACGAACCGTCCTCAAAGACGAAAGCCTTTGCGCCCTTCGAGTGGATGCTCGCGGGGCGCTACCTGCGGACGCGCCGGCGCGAAGGCTTCGTGTCGGTGATCGCGGGGTTTTCGTTTCTCGGCATCATGCTCGGCGTCGCGACGCTGATCGTCGTGCTGTCGGTCATGAACGGGTTTCGCAAAGAGCTTCTCGACAAGATCGTCGGCATCAACGGCCACATCTTCGTCGCGCCGATCGACTCTCCGCTGACCGATTATGCCGAGGTCTCCAAGCGCATCGCCGGGCTGCCCGGCGTCAGGCTCGCGATTCCGCTCGTCGAAGGCCAGGCATTCGGCTCGTCGCCCTATGGCGGCAGCGGCGTTCTCGTGCGCGGCATTCGCGCGGAGGATCTGGCGAAGGTTCACACCATCGCCAGCAACATCCGGCAGGGAACGCTCGAGGGTTTCGACAGCGGGGAGGGCGTGGCGATCGGCCGGCGCTTGTCGGATTCCTTGTCTCTCCAGGCCGGCGACACCTTTACGCTCATCACTCCACGCGGCGCGTCGACGCCCTTCGGCACGGCGCCGCGGGTGAAGGGGTATCCCATCAAAGCGGTGTTCGAAATCGGCATGTCCGAATTCGATTCGACGTTCGTGTACATGCCGCTGACCGAGGCGCAGAGCTATTTCAATCGGCAGGGCGACGTGAACGTGATCGAGGTCTATCTCGACAATGCCGATCGCGTCGATGAAGCCCGCGCAGCGATCGAACAAGCAGCGGGGCGACCGGTGCTGATTACCGACTGGCGGCAGCGCAACCGCACGTTTTTCGGCGCGCTCGAGGTTGAGCGAAACGTGATGTTCCTCATCCTCACGCTGATCGTTCTGGTCGCCGCGCTCAACATCATTTCCGGGCTGATCATGCTCGTGAAGGACAAGTCGAACGACATCGCGATCCTGCGCACCATGGGCGCGACGCGCGGCGCGATCATGCGGATCTTTCTCATCACCGGGGCGTCCATCGGCGTCGTCGGTACGCTGGCCGGCTTCTCGCTCGGCCTGCTCCTCGCACTGAATGTCGAAGGCATCCGCAGCTTCATCTCGCACCTGACGAACACCAACCTGTTCCCGGCCGAACTCTACTTCCTGAGCAGTCTGCCGGCGGACGTGGATCCGTCAGAGGTTTTCACGGTGCTCATGATGGCGATGGTGCTTTCGCTTCTCGCCACGGTCTACCCGTCGTGGCGCGCGGCGAAGCTCGATCCCGTCGAGGCGTTGCGGTACGGATAGCGATGTCAGCGAACCAGCCTCAACCCGCATTGCACCTGTCGAAGGTTGTTCGCCGCTATCCGCAGGCGGACGGCTTCCTCGACGTGCTGCGCGGTGTCGACTTGGCGATCTGGCCGGGCGAGATCGTCGCCCTCATTGCGCCCTCGGGCACCGGAAAATCGACGCTGCTTCACGTCGCTGGCCTCCTGGAAAAACCCGATGGCGGCGAGGTGTTCGTCGGCGCCCGGCCGACCGCCGCGATGGACGATCACGAACGCACGCGGCTGCGGCGCGAAGAGCTCGGCTTCGTCTACCAGTTCCATCATCTCCTTCCGGAATTCTCCGCCCTGGAGAACGTCGTCATCCCGCAACTCATCCGTGGCCTGTCGAAGAAGGATGCGCAGGATCGAGC
>NZ_JBFUKD010000643.1:0-2099 GCF_056401005.1 Microvirga sp. P4_G7
CAACTGGCCCCCTTGTGCAGAACAAACATCTCGGCGATTTGGCGTCCGACCGGCGACAGCGGATTCAGCGCGGTCATCGGCTCCTGGAATATCATCGAGATACGGTCGCCTCGCAATCTGCGCATGGCGGCCGGCGACAGATCCTGGATCTCCTGACCATCGAGACGAATGCGTCCGCCGCCGATGCTCAGCGGATATCGCAACAATCCTATCAACGCGAGCGCCGTGATGCTCTTGCCGCACCCGGATTCGCCCACGAGGCCGAATGTCTCACCTCGCGCAATCGAGAACGAAACGTCCTGCACAGCCGGGAATTTCCGGTCGCCTATGGATAGGTCGATCCGAAGATTCTCGATTTCGAGGAGCGGTGTGTCCGTCATGCGCGGCGCGCCCGTGAATGCGGATCGAGAATATCCCGCAAGCCGTCACCGAGTAGGTTCAAGCCGAGGACCGTGACGAAAATCGCCAGTCCCGGGAAGATCGATATCCAGGGTGCCGTCGTGATCTGATCGCGGGCGTCGGAAAGCATGCTGCCCCAGCTCGGATAGGGTGGCCGGATGCCGAGACCGAGGAAGGACAACGAAGCTTCCGCCAGCACGGCGCCGCCCATTCCCAACGTGCCGATGACGATGATCGGGCCGAGCATGTTGGGCAAAAGCTGCGTTAGCATGATGCGAATGTCGCTATAACCCAGCACCTTCGCCGCCTGCACGTAACCCTGGCTCTTGAGCGACAGCGCCGACGCCCGCGAAAGGCGACACGTGAACGACCAGTTGGTGAGACCGAGTGCGATCAGAAGGCTGGTCAGACCCGGGTTGAGGATGGCCATGATCGCCAGCGCAAAGATCAGCGAAGGCACGGCCAGCATCAGATTGGTGAGACCATTGACGAAATCGTCCCACCAGCCACCCCAATAGCCCGCCGACAATCCGAGGCATACGCCGATGACGGTGTTGATCAGTTGCGAGACGATACCGACGGTCAGCGAAATGCGCGCGCCGTGGAGCACGCGGCTGTAGATGTCGCGGCCCTGCGCGTCGGTGCCGAACCAGAACTCGCGGCCGGGCGGTTCTTCCGCGTACATCAGGTTCGCGTCCATCACAGGATCGGTATGCGCCAGCCACGGCGCGAGCACGCCCGCGACGACGACCAAAGCGAAAAGTCCGCCGCCGATGACAAGATTGGCTCTCAGTTTCATGTCATCGCCTCAGGTATATTTGATACGCGGATCGATGATCGCGCACAGAACATCGACGAGCGTATTGATCAAAAGGAAGAACAGCACGATCGCGAGGATCGCGCCTTGCACCACCGGAATATCGCGGAGGGTGACGCTGTCGACCAGGAGCGACCCGAGGCCGGGCCATGAGAACAGCTTTTCGACGACGACTGCTTGGCCGATGACGGTGCCGAATTGCAGCCCGACGGTCGTCAGCACGATGACGAGGGCATTGCGCGTCAGGTGCCACTGCACGACGCGTCGTTCGCTCATCCCCTTCGAGCGCGCGGTCCGCACGAAATCGGCATTCATGATGTCGAGCACGGCAGCGCGAGTCGTGCGCGCGAGGAGCGCGAGAGGCGCGACGCCCAGCGCGATCGACGGCAGGATCAGGTACTTCACGCTGCCGTCACCATAGCCGAAACTCGGCAGCCAACCGAGGATCAGCGCGAAAAGGTACATCAACATCAGTCCCAGCCAGAATTTCGGCAGGGACAACCCGGATACCGCTCCAACCATCGAAACCGTATCGATGATGCTGCCGGGTTTCAGCGCGGCGATGAAACCGAGGGGAACGCCGAGAACGATGGCGAACAGCATCGCGGCGAACGACAGCGTCAGCGTGGGCCACATGCGTTCGGCGAGAACCGTCGTGACGGGCTGGCGGCTGCGAAACGACGTTCCGAGATCGAAGCTCGCCAGTTGAAGAAGATATTTTCCGAACCGCACATGAACCGGGTCGCTCAGGCCGAATTCCTTGTTCATGCGTTCCATCACCTGCACGTCGACCACGCTGCGACCGTCGTCGCTCATGCTCGATGCGAAGGTGCCCGGGATCACGCTGAACAGGACAAAGATCAGCAGCGCGACGGCCAGGATG
>NZ_JBFUKD010000644.1:0-2097 GCF_056401005.1 Microvirga sp. P4_G7
CATCATCACCCAGCACGCGGTGGAAGGACGTTCCCTCTGCGATTGCGTTGAGTGGCGACACCGCCCGCTTGTGACGCAAGAGCGACTTCGGCGTCATCAGGATCAGCGGCTTGCGGAAATCTCGCTTCAATTGCCGACGCAGGATGTGGAAGTAGTTCGACGGGGTCGAGCAATAGGCCACTTGCATATTGTCTTCCGCGCACATCTGCAGCCAGCGCTCGAGACGTGCGGAGGAATGCTCAGGTCCCTGCCCCTCATAGCCATGCGGCAGGAGGCACACGAGGCCCGACATGCGCAACCACTTGCGTTCTCCCGAAGAGATGAACTGGTCGAACACGACTTGCGCGCCGTTTGCGAAGTCACCGAACTGCGCTTCCCACAGGGTCAGCGCGTTCGGCTCCGAGAGCGTGTAGCCGTATTCGAAGCCGAGCACGGCCTCCTCCGAGAGCATCGAGTTGATGACCTCGTAGCGCGCTTGGTTCTCGTTGATGTGGTTGAGCGGCGTGTAGCGCTCCTCGTTCTCCTGATCGATCAGGACAGAGTGCCGGGACGAGAACGTGCCGCGCTCCACATCCTGGCCGGAAAGACGGACGCGGTGCCCTTCGACGAGCAGCGAACCGAATGACAAAGCCTCGGCCATCGCCCAGTCGATGCCCTCGCCGGTCTCCATCATCTTCTTCCGGTTGTCKAGGAAGCGTTGGATCGTGCGATGAAGGTGAAAGCCTTCCGGAATGGTGGTGAGGGCCTTCGCGATCTTCTGCAGCTCCTCGACGGAAACACCCGTCTGACCGCGGCGCGGATCGTCGGCGTCCTCGCGCACAGCCTTGATGCCGGCCCAACGACCGTCGAGCCAATCCGCTTTGTTGGGCTTGTAGTTCGATGCGATGTCGAATTCCGCGTCGAGCTTCGAGCGCCAGGAGGTCTTCATCTCCTCGAATTCAGCCGCGGTGACAGTGCCTTCGTCGATCAGCTTCTTGGCGTAGATTTCCAGGATTGACGGATGCGAACGAATCTTGCGGTACATCAGCGGCTGGGTGAAAGCCGGCTCGTCGCCTTCGTTGTGGCCGAAGCGGCGATAGCAGAACATGTCCACGACCACTGGCTTCTGGAACTTCTGGCGATATTCGATCGCGACCTTCGCGGCGAACACCACCGCTTCCGGATCGTCGCCGTTGGCGTGGAAGATCGGCGCCTCGACCATCTTCGCCACATCCGAAGGATACGGCGAGGAGCGCGAGAAACGCGGATCGGTGGTGAAGCCGATCTGGTTGTTGATGATGAAATGAACCGAGCCACCCGTGCGGTGTCCGCGCAGGCCCGACAGGCCGAGGCACTCGGCGACGACGCCCTGCCCCGCGAACGCCGCGTCGCCGTGGATGAGGAGCGGCATCACCGCCGTGCGGTTGTCCGGCGAGCAGCCATGCTGATCCTGTTTGGCGCGAACCTTGCCGAGCACCACCGGATCGACGATCTCGAGATGCGACGGATTCGCGGTCAAGGACAGGTGCACGTTGTTGCCGTCGAACGTACGATCCGACGAAGCGCCGAGATGGTACTTCACGTCGCCCGATCCCTCCACGTCGTCAGGCGCGAACGAGCCGCCCTTGAACTCGTGGAACAGAGCACGATGCGGCTTGCCCATGACCTGCGTCAAAACGTTGAGGCGGCCGCGATGGGCCATGCCCAGCACGATCTCCTTGCAGCCGAGATTGCCGCCGCGCTTGATGATTTGTTCGAGCGCGGGAATCAGCGATTCAGAGCCATCGAGGCCAAAACGCTTGGTGCCTGTATATTTGAGGTCGAGAAACTTCTCGAAGCCCTCGGCTTCCACCATCTTGTTGAGGATGGCGCGCTTGCCCTCGCGGGTGAAGGTGATCTCCTTGTCGGGCCCTTCGATGCGCTCCTGGATCCACGCCTTCTCGGTCGGATCGGAAATGTGCATGAATTCGACGCCGAGCGTCTGGCAATAGGTGCGCTCGAGGATCGTAACGATCTCGCGGATGGTGCCGAATTCGATGCCGAGGACGTTGTCGAGGAAGATCTTGCGATCCCAATCGGCTTCCGTGAAACCGTAATGGGAGGGATGCAGTTCCTGAT
>NZ_JBFUKD010000645.1:0-2097 GCF_056401005.1 Microvirga sp. P4_G7
CGTGCTGGATTGCCGGCGTGTCGTTCGGCGCCTGGATCGGCATGCAGCTTCTCATGCGCCGCCCCGAGATCGAGGGCTTCATCTCGATCGCCGCCATGGCGAACCGCTACGATTTCTCGTTCCTTGCCCCCTGCCCCTCCTCCGGGCTTTTTGTCCATGGTTCGGAAGATCGCGTCGCCCCGGTCAAGGACGTGGTGAGCGTGATCGAGAAGGTGAAGACCCAGAAGGGCGTCAAGCTCGAACACGCGGTCGTCGATGGAGCCAACCATTTCTTCGATGGGCGGGTCGACGAATTGATGGTGTCGGTTGACGAATATCTGACATCGCGCCTCGGACCTGCCGAACAAGCAGCCTGAGCCTTCCGGACGGTATCTTGCTTAAAGGGCGGCTCCTCGGATCCGCCCTTTTTTGTTTCGTTTTCTAGACGAAGGCGAAATCGTCCGCGACGAGGGACGCCTTCTTGACGTTCAGCAGAAACAGCACGTTGCCGGCGGCGTCGGCGATGACGAGCCCGTTTTCATTATCGAGCGTCGCTGCGAGAAGGCTCGCGAAATCGACAAAGGTCGATTTGGAGAACTCGATGACGTCTCCTTTGCCGGGGCCCGCCTTGAAATCGGTGATCGCGTCCGTGCCGGAGTTGGGCTCGAACACGAACCRATCGTTGCCTGAGCTACCCGAGAGCCAGTCGTCGCCGATGCCACCTTCGAGCGTATCGTTCCCCCCATCGCCGACGAGGGAGTCGTTTCCGGCAACGCCCTTCAGGTAGTCGTCATCGGCTCCGCCTTGGAGGATGTCGTCGCCCCCGTTTCCGTAAAGGGAATCCTTTCCAGCACCGGCCTTGATCGAATTTGCTTGCTCGTTGCCTATCAAAGAATCGTCGCCGCTTCCGCCCACGACATTTTCGATGCCGTAGAGTGTGTCTTGCTCGAAGGACGTACGAGCATAACCGCTCCACAAGTACACCGTGAGCGAGCTCGTCTCGCCTTCGTAGCTCACCGTATCGTTGCCGGAGCCACCGTCGAGTTTATCGTTGCCACCCGCGCCCGACAGCGTGTCGTCCCCGGCGCCGCCCTTGAGAAAGTTCGCGGCGCTATTTCCCTTGATGACGTCGTTTCCGGATCCGCCTACGACATTCTCGATCAGCGAGCGTGGATCATTATCGTATAGGAGGGCATTGAACACGTTGCCGCGCGCGTAGTGATTTTTGCCCAGAAACGCCAACTGAGCCTTCGAGAATACTGACCAGGAGCCCGGAGCGAGATCGACGTTCAAATGCGTCGAATAGTTGGACAGATCGTACGTATCCTTGCCTCCGCCGTCCCAAATCGTCAGAAACACACGGTTCTTGGCGGGCAGGCTCTGCCCTACGCCATTGACGAGCGTTTCGCCTGTCGACGGATTCCACGAATAGACCGTGTCGCCGCTATTCGTCTCGAAGTTGGCGCCATACATGCGCTGAAGCGCTGCAATGTCTTGCATCATATACGTCTGCGGCTGTTCGCCTTGCGCAGCCGGAAATTGTCCGGTCGAACCCACATAGGGACGGTATGTCATTACCGCGAACTCCCACGAGTTTCTTTCCCGCGGAAGCACGATATCGTTTCCAACGGCCCCTTCGTGACCGTGTTTGAGACCAAGCGCATGTCCAAGTTCATGGATCAGCGTCCAATGCTCCCAATTACCAAGCTTGATGTTGTTTCGGTCACTCGCCCCCATCCAGACGTCGCCGCCGTGTCCGAAAAATATCGCATCCAGCTCCGGCTCCATCGGAAAGGATCCGCTTGTTCCTTGGGATCGCTGGGAAATACGCATGTCGGAATCCCCGAATCCGGCATCGACGAGGTTGAGCTTCGAAACCCCCTCGACCGATGACAAGGACAAGTAACCCGGCAGTGAAGAAGAGCCCTTCCCTTCGAGGATGAATCGCACTGCTTGCATTTGGTCGGACGAGACCTGGCTGAATCCGAGATTGGGGCGTGAGGCAACCGAGTTGCCCGGGGGATACACAGACAAAAGGTCGGGGAAGCTGTAGCTGACGGACGGCGCCGAGATATCCCACCGCGCACGCGCGAACAGGCCGTCGATCGAAGGATCGCC
>NZ_JBFUKD010000646.1:0-2090 GCF_056401005.1 Microvirga sp. P4_G7
GGGTGACACGCAGACCCTCGACCGCATCTATCTCACGTCGCCGCTGACCGGGCAGCAGGTGCCGCTATCGACCTTCACGAAATGGACGACGCGCAAGATCGCGCCTCTGTCGGTCAATCACCAAGGCCAGTTTCCCGCGGTGACGATCAGCTTCAACCTCGGCGAGGGCGTCGCGCTGGGGGACGCGACGGCTGCGATCCAACAGGCGACGCGCGAACTCAACGTGCCGGCCGCTCTGGTCGGAACGTTCCAGGGCAATGCGCAGGCCTTCCAGGCGAGCCTCTCGACCCTGCCATTGCTCATCATCGCCGCGCTCGTGGTGGTCTATCTGATCCTGGGTATTCTCTAYGAGAGCTACATCCACCCGATCACCATCCTSTCGACGCTTCCGTCCGCCGGTCTCGGCGCGCTCGCGACGCTGATGCTGTTCAAGATCGAATTCAGCTTGATCGCCTTCATCGGGCTGATCCTGCTGATCGGCATCGTGAAGAAGAACGGCATCATGATGGTGGATTTCGCGCTCCACGCGGAGCGGAACGAGAACCTTTCGAGCCAGGACGCCATCCGGAAGGCCGCGTTGCTGCGGTTCCGCCCGATCATGATGACCACCATGGCGGCGATGCTGGGCGGCGTGCCGCTGATGCTCGGCCACGGGGTCGGGTCCGAAATCCGCCAGCCCCTCGGCTATGCCATGGTCGGCGGCCTGATCGTCAGTCAGGCGCTGACCCTGTTTACGACCCCGGTCGTCTACATTTATCTGGACCGGCTGGCTTTGGCCGTGCGGTCCTGGCGGGGCAGGGAGCCGACCAAGGAAGGGAAGGCGGAGGCCGTTTCCCGGCCGGCGGAATGACGTCGGGCAGGCCTTTCACGGCCTCACATGCCGGGATTTGTTGACTCTTCCCCTCATTTCCCCTAGTCAGCCCTTCGTCGCGCGGTCCTTTGGGGCCGCGTTGGCTATTTACGCACCCGTGGCCCGGCTTCGGTCGGCCTGTCGTCCCGCAAGGGAAGAGGAGGGCGCGTTCCTCGCTCATTCGACAACAAGAGGAACAGCGATGTCGAAGCGCATTCAGGCCAAGCATAAGCTTGACCGCCGCATGGGTCAGAATATCTGGGGTCGCCCTAAGAGCCCCGTCAATCGCCGCGAATACGGCCCCGGCCAGCACGGTCAGCGCCGCAAGGGCAAGATGTCCGACTTCGGCACGCAGCTGCGCGCCAAGCAGAAGCTCAAGGGCTACTACGCCAACATCACCGAGAAGCAGTTCCGCCGCTACTACGCCGAAGCGATCCGCCTCAAGGGCGACTCGGGTGAGAACCTGGTCGGTCTGCTCGAGCGCCGTCTCGACGCGGTCGTGTACCGCTCGAAGTTCGTTGCGACCCCGTTCGCAGCGCGCCAGTTCGTGAATCACGGTCACGTCAAGGTCAATGGCCGCCGCGTGAACATCTCGAGCTACCAGGTCAAGGCCGGGGACGTCATCGAGGTCAAGGAAACTTCCAAGCAGCTCGAAATCGTCCTGGTCGCAAGCCAGCTCGCCGAGCGCGACGTTCCTGACTACATCGAGGTCGATCACTCCAAGATGACCGCCAAGATGACCCRCATTCCGACCCTCTCCGAGGTGCCGTATGCGGTTCAGATGGAACCCAACCTCGTCATCGAGTTCTATTCGCGCTAATTGCCGCGACGAACCCAACGAAAAGGCCGCCCACCGGGCGGCCTTTTTTATTGTCGCATGTTCCGCGGCGCCGGGACTATTGCGCCTGCGGTGCAGGCTTGCCGTGTTCGCCCATTCCCCGCCCGGGGCCGTGGCCCATCCGAGCATCGCGCCGATGGCGCATATGCGGTCCGGCGGCCGGGCGCATGAGGATCGGGAGCAGCTTCTTCTGGCTGTCGTCGAGAGAGGCCCAGAGAGGCTTCAGCGCATCGGTCAGCTTCTTGAGGCTATCCGCCTGCTGGGTCTCGAAGGCGGAGCGGCGTTCCAGCATGGTCATCATGTCCGGGCGTTCGCGGCGCTCGCCACGCCGTGCTCTGAACTCCTCCATGCGCTGCGCACGGCCTGCGGCTTGATCGCGCAAGGCCTGCTCGACCGGCGGCC
>NZ_JBFUKD010000647.1:0-2086 GCF_056401005.1 Microvirga sp. P4_G7
AGATAGTCCTTCTGAGATTGCACTTAAAATAGACGCCTCAATACGCCCTTCCGTCAGGTCCAAGTAAAGGAACCACAATGACTCTCTCAAGTCTGGTTCAGGCAGATCGATATTGATCTGATATGGGAACCGGCGAAATATTGCTGGATCGAGAAGATGAGCGTGATTAGTAGCGGCCACAACAACAGTTCTATCGTTGATTAAATCCAGCCCCTGAATAAGAGTGTTAACAACCCGCTTGATTTCTCCAAGTTCTTTTTGATCGTCGCGACGTTTAGCTATTGCATCAACTTCGTCAAGAAAAATAAATCCAGAACCATTTGAAGCAAACTCGAATAAAGCGCGAATATTTTTAGCCGTATCTCCCAGTAAAGACGATACTACTGTATCTAACCTTACGGTATAAAACGGAAGACCCAATCGCGCAGCAATATGGCCGGCTATAAATGTCTTTCCTGTCCCTGGCGGTCCAGAAAGCAAGAGATTTAGTCGAGATCCAAGGCCGGCTTCAGAGAGCTTCTTAGAATTCAATGCCTCTGCCACGAATCGGGCCAAAGCAGCTTCCGACTGCTCGCCCAGCAGAAGCGGCATGGTTGGCCAGGGTTGCTCTTCGATCAGAGGAACTCTGGATTTGCCATCTACTGGAAGCTGATTTACGGAGCGCACCTCGTTAAGAGATACCGCTCTACGTTGCATGGCCGAACTAATCCGTCCCTGAATTTCGCGTCTATCAGAGCCGCGGTACTCACGGGCAAAAAGATTTCCAATTTGTCGAACTGCGTCCTGATTGCCCGAGAGAGCGACATCTACCAGGTCGGCAAACCACTTCCCTGCAGTCTGCGAGTTCTCGCCTAGACTAGGAGCGTAGCTAGGCTGAAGTACATCTCGGCTCATTTCGTCCCCCGAAACCCGGTGTCCGGAAACCATTTTATGGTTTCCAGGCAACGTATCACGCTTGTAATTTGACATTTTTGATCTTCTCCGGCAACCAAAATGATACCTTGAGGTAACTTTCTTCTGGATATTTGGTTGCGGTAGACCAACCTGGGGCTTGGGTCTAGCCCTCATGGGTAGACAATTGCTTTGCCCGCATGCCTCTCAGGGTTGGCGCTCTGGCGCTCAAATTGCTACGTTGCGTCTACTCTTGCCGGAATGCTGTGCCCATACCACGGGGTCTATCCTGGAGGCCTCATAAGTACCGCCCTTGCATGAAAATCTCGAGTGCATCAGTGGAGCAGAAATGCAGTTCCTATGGACTGTCCGATGTAAGTTACAAGTACATGAGAGGTTGATGATCAATAACCGACCAAACAGCCTGCTTAATCAGGACGATTACAAGAAGCTCCCGACAAAGCCTTTTGCCGTAGATTTCGGTTCGCTGCCGGAGTTGGTGCGTCGTGCACTCGGCCCCTTAGGAGGCATTCAGCCAGTCACTCGCGAGATGACCAAAGCGGCAGGCGGTATATTGCATGACATGCCATCGGCAGGTGAGATCGAACTCTTCAGAGAGAAGGGAGGGGTCTTCCAGATGATTTCCCTTGTCCTCAATGTCGCCCATCTGAAAGAGGTTGATGGCGTAACTGTCGCGATCCCCTATTCGCTCTCTATGATGCCGGCCTCCAAACGCGGGGCCGTTGACGAGAGAAGTATTGATCTTGTCTCCAAACTGGATTCACAGAAAAACCTCAAGGAGTTTGAACCTTGTTATGCAGGCTTTGATCCGTTTTCCGGCAACTTTGGCCTTCACGGCCCACTGGGTCTGTTTATCGGAGAAACGCCGTTCGGCTGTTTTCTCGACGAACTAGGAATTGTCATTGGTCAGTTTTTCCTCGCCAAATCCTACGATCCGACTGATGTCTTAGAAACCAAAATAGGCTTTCCGAATGAGAGAGCTGAAGAGAAATATCGAAAGCATCGCGCAAAGCTGCTGTACAAGCCGTTCACCGAAATTAAGCCTCGGCGTATCTGGGGGGCGCAGTCCCCAATCGAGCTATTCCTTTTTCAGGGATTGCTCCGGCGTGACTTGGTGCCGTTGCTGCAAGTGCTTGTTTTCGATAACGGAGCGATTCATCCATCACTCTACGAC
>NZ_JBFUKD010000648.1:0-2083 GCF_056401005.1 Microvirga sp. P4_G7
GGCGACACCATCTCGCCCTCGCTGCTGTCGGGCTTCGACAAGGGCGCCCACATCATCGACATCCTCAACAACATGGGCGTCGACGTGATGACGCCGGGCAACCACGAGTTCGATCTCGGCGGCGAGAATTTCCGCGCCCGGATGGCGCAGGCCAAGTTCGATATTCTCACGTCCAACATCATGGACGGGAACGACTTCCCCGCGAACACCAAGCGCGAAAAGATCGTCGACGTTCAAGGGATCAAGGTCGGCTTCTTCGGCCTGACGACGGAAGACACGCCGCTCACGTCGAGCCCCGGCGACGGGTTCAAGTTCCAGTCGACGATCGACAACGGCCGCGCCAAAGCGAAGGATCTGCGCGACAAGGGCGCCGACATCGTGGTCGCGGTCGTTCACACACCGTTGGCGGTGGACATGATCCTGACGCGGTCCAGCGGGGCGGACGTCATCATCAGCGGCCACGACGAACACCTGCTCGCCTATTACGACGGCAAGGTGACGCTGACCGAAGCGGAGTCGCAGGCGAACTACGTGGTCGTCACCGAGTTGACGGTCAAGAAAGAACAGAAGGACGGCAAGACCACGGTCACTTGGACGCCCAATTTCCGCATCGTCGACACCGCCACCGTCAAGCCCGATCCCGAGATCGCCGCGATCGTGAAGGGTTACGAGGACAAGCTGTCCAAGGAACTCGACATCGAAATCGGCCTCACGGAAACGCCGCTCGACAGCCGTCGCGCGACGGTTCGCGGCGGCGAAGCGGCCTTCGGCAACCTCGTCGCAGACGCACTCAAGTCCGCGATGAAGGCGGATCTCGCCATCACGAACGGTGGCGGCCTGCGCGCCGACAAGCAATACAATGCCGGCCAGAAGCTGACGCGCCGCGATATCCTCGCCGAGATGCCGTTCGGCAATACGACGATGCTCCTCGAGATCAAGGGCGACAAGATCAAAGAGGCTCTCGAGAACGGCGTCAGCCAAGTGCGTGAACTCGGTGGTCGATTCCCGCAGGTCTCCGGCCTGATCGTGGACATCGACACCAAGGAGCCGGTCGGCAGCCGCGTCAAGTCGGTCAAGATCAACGGCGAGGCGCTCGATCCGAGCAAGACCTACAAGCTCGCCACCAACGACTTCATGGCCCGTGGCGGTGACGGCTACAAGGCGTTTGCCGATGCCAAGCAGATCGTCGATGCATCCGCCAGCCAGCTGATGGCGACGCAGGTCATCGACTACGTGACGAAGGCCGGCAAGGTCGCTCCCAAGGTGGAAGGCCGCGTCGTCCTGCGCTGACGGACGAAACCTCGGTTCCGGCGAACCGGGATGAGATCCAAGACCGAACCCCGCCTTTGATCAGGCGGGGTTTTTCATGCCTTCCGGCGAAGAGGCGTTTTGTGCCGCGGGGCCGCGTGCTTGTACTTCTGGACCAAGCCTCTACTGTGCCGTTTCAATCCCGCAATTGAGACCCGGCTCCCTTGCAACTGACGGCCCCGCAGCGCGCGACGCACCCGACCCTGTCTCAGAAAAAGCGACGACGCTCCCTGACCCGCGGCCGCGCTGCTCTGGTCATGGGCATTTTTGGCGTTCTTTTCCTGTGCGCGACGTTCGGCTTCATCGCCTGGGAACAGCGGGACAGGCTGCTGCAACGCATCGAGGACGACACCAGGAGCACCGCGTTTTTTCTCGCCGATCATGCGGCGCGACTGTTCGAGGTATCCGATCTCGCCTTGCAGAAGACCGAAATCATCATTCGCGACGAGAGCTGGTACACCATCCAGCCATCGCGGGCGATGTGGGAGCAACTGCGCGCGATCAAGGGGACCCTGCCCTATATCGACGATATCTGGCTGAACGACACGGCCGGACAATTGCGGGCGACGACGGCCGAGTTTCCCACGCCGCCGTCCAATGTCGCCGACCGGGACGCGTTCCGGGCGCAGCTCGATCCCAAGGCCGGGCTCTTTGTCGGCGAGCCGATCGTTGGACGCGTGACGCAGCGTCCGACGTTCATGGTCAGCCGACGTCTCGCCTACCCGGACGGCTCGTTCCGCGGCATCATGTCGGTGACCRTCTCGCTGTCGTATTT
>NZ_JBFUKD010000649.1:0-2074 GCF_056401005.1 Microvirga sp. P4_G7
GCACGTTTGTCCGCTCTCTCATCTCCACCAGACGGTGCTCGAAACCCGCGCAAGCCATATGGTGACGCTTCTGAATGTCGGTGCGAGCGTCGAGCGCCCTGTTTCAATCCACCCCGAGCGCCATCTCACGATCGGCATCAGCGATATCATCGAGCCGCTCGACGGGCATATCCTGCCCGTCACCGAGCACGTGGAAACGCTGCTCTCTTTCGTCAAATCATGGCAGCGTGAGAGCCCGCTCGTTTTCCATTGCTGGGCGGGGATCAGTCGATCGACTGCGGCGGCCTACATTACGGCGTGTGCGCTCGCGCCCGACCGTGACGAGGCTGACATCGCCCGCGCCCTGCGGGCGGCTTCCGCCATCGCCACGCCCAATCCACGGCTCGTCGCCCTGGCCGACGATCTCCTGGCCCGGCAGGGACGCATGGTCGACGCGATCCAAACCATAGGCCGCGGCGCCGACGCGTTCGAGGGCATCCCGTTTACGCTTCGCCTCGACGCCGGAAGAACGGGCTGAATGCTCACTCCGCAGCCTTTGGTCTAGCGGGCCGCGCGCTCGATTTGCGCGCGGCCCGCGCGCGTTCCAAATCGACCTCGGCACCTCCGGCGGGGCGGTGCGCGCCCTGCGCTTCGCGGCMGAGCATGTTCAATGAAAGCTCTCCTGACCGGTCGGCCTGAAGATCGCATTCGATCGAATCCAGATCCTCCATGAGGTGAAGAAAGGCGAGGAGTTTCGCGCGAGTCTGGTGGGGCAGTTTCAAGACTCTGCGCACGAGTTCGAAGCTCAAGAGTGTTTCCACATGCTCCTTGTCGATGACGCCCGTCTCCGGCGTGTCGTCGTGCTCTRTCWTGGCCTAATGCCCCTTCTGCAGCGCTATCATRCAACCGACGTCTGAAGCCCGCTCGTTTCACGAACGCGGATTTCGATCTGCATTTCGGGCGGGATGAGCGTCACGGACGGAAGCGGTCGAGGAGCCGGATAGGGCGTGACCCTGTCGAATGAATAGGCGGATGCGAATTCCAGCGCGAGCAGCTGCAATTCGAGCAGCGCCAACCCCATGCCGACGCACGTGCGCGGTCCGTGGCCGAACGGCATATAGGCGCGGTTGTTGTAGGACCGATCAAGCCGGAAGGTATCGGGATCGTCCCAGTATTTGGGGTCGCGATGCAATTGCCACGGGGAGATGATGAGCGATGTGCCACGCTTCAACCGTCGCCCGCCGATCTCCATCGGACGCCGGACCTCGCGCGAGAACCACCAGGCACTCGGATAGAGCCGCAGAACCTCGCGCACGAGCGCAAGACTGACCGGCGCGTTCTTGAGGCGATCCGCGCGGATCTCGCCATTCCAATCCGACGCAACCGCCGCCTCATCCGCAATCGCATCCGCCAAACCCGGCTCGCTCGCAAGATGATAAACAAGCCAAGCGGCGGCCGAACCGGTGGTGTGATGGCCGGTGAGAAGCATCGTAAGCACTTCGTTCGACAGATCTTCATCGGTCAGATCGAGGCTTTCGAGTGCGCGAAGAATTGATGCGTCGTGCGCATAGGATTTGATCCGGCGAACGACGAAATTCATTGCGGTTCGTGCAAATTCGCGACGCTTCTTGCGTGCGTACTGCGCCCACGGAGAAAGGGGCACGACCCGGAAGAGCTCGTCCGCGAGATCGTCCTCGATCATTCGCACTGCTTTTACGAGCGTCTGCTCATCCGCCGGCGACATGATTTGTTTGCCGAACAGCGAAACGCAGACCATCTTCAAAGCGAGCGGAGCCAGCGCCGTATGCGGGTTGAAGGATTTCGATCCCGCAATCTTTGCACCGACCGCGCGAATTTCCGCGGCCATGGGATTGGTCAGGCGTTCGACCGCCCCCTTCGCCATATATGCATGCAGAACATCGCGACGACGACGGTGCTCTTCCCCGCTCATGGTGAGGGAACTGACGCCCACAACGGTTCGCAACTTATGGATAAGGCGGCCTTTGTCGACCACGTGCTCGTCAGCTTTCAAAACCGATCTGATCGCATCTGGATCACAGACGAGAAACATCGGAGCAGGACCGAGAGCGAGAGG
>NZ_JBFUKD010000650.1:0-2069 GCF_056401005.1 Microvirga sp. P4_G7
GTGGTGTTCGGTCAATCCGGCGATGCCAATGCCGTCCGCTCCTGGACCGGCGTCGCAGCGGCGCTTCTGTCGGCGATCACCTACGCATTCAGCATGATCCTCCTGCGGCAGCGGGCTCAGCGCGACCAATACATCCACATCGTGTTCTTCCAATCGTTCGGTCCGCTGATCCTGTCGGCGCCGTTCGGCCTCTATGTCTGGCAACCGGTCAGAACCGAGGATTGGGGGTGGTTTCTGTGCATCGGTGCGCTCGGCGTTATCGGCCACATCCTCATGGCGACGGCCTACGCCAAGGCCAAGGCGGCCCAGCTCGCTCCCTTGGAATACACGGCCCTCGTCTGGGCCGCGCTTATCGGCTACGGCGTCTTCCACGAAGTGCCGACCTGGGCGACATTGGGTGGCGGCGCTCTTATCGTTGTCGCGGCCATCATTACGTCACGCCGCTAACATACTGGCGAAGAACGGAAAAACTTCCGGGTTCGAAAAACCCGATTTTTTCCTCGTTCGGCTCTCTTCCGAAGGCCTTGACTCGCCAGCGGGGCGTCCTTATCTCGCCAGAGCGTTAGCACTCGTCGAGCGACAGTGCTAACAGTCGAGCATGATGCCGAAAACCAGATCCGGTTTCCGCGGCCGTCATGTTCCATAGGGATCGGGAACTGGATGCTGCCATCATGGCAGTGTCATTTGTCAAAGAGGAAGTTTCATGAAATTCCGTCCGCTGCACGACCGCGTCGTCGTCCGTCGCCTGGATAGCGAAGAGAAGACGAAGGGCGGCATCATCATTCCGGATACCGCCAAGGAGAAGCCGCAAGAGGGCGAGATCGTCGCCGTCGGCTCCGGCGCTCGCGACGAGAACGGCAAGCTCGTTCCGCTCGATGTCAAGAAGGGCGACCGTATCCTGTTCGGCAAGTGGTCCGGCACGGAAGTCAAGCTCGATGGTCAGGACGTCCTCATCATGAAGGAATCCGACATCATGGGCGTGATCTCCAAGTAATCGCATTCCCCCTCGTCCTGTTCGGACGACCCAGTGAACTCGACCATCCTCCGACCCGGCCCGACGGCCGCCGAGGATGAGGAAGAACTGAAAAGGAAAAGCCAATGGCTGCTAAAGATGTGAAATTCGCCGGCGATGCCCGCGAGAAGATGCTCCGCGGTGTCGATATCCTCGCCGATGCGGTGAAGGTGACCTTGGGCCCCAAGGGCCGCAATGTCGTGATCGAGAAGTCCTTCGGCGCCCCGCGCATCACGAAGGACGGCGTCACGGTCGCCAAGGAAATCGAGCTTCTCGACAAGTTCGAGAACATGGGCGCCCAGATGGTGCGCGAAGTCGCCTCGAAGACCAACGACATCGCCGGCGACGGCACGACGACCGCGACGGTCCTGGCTCAAGCCATCGTCCGTGAAGGCGCCAAGGCGGTTGCCGCCGGCATGAACCCGATGGACCTCAAGCGCGGTATCGATCTCGCTTCCGCCGAGGCCGTCAAGGACATCCAGGCGCGCGCCAAGAAGGTGAAGTCGTCGGACGAAGTCGCTCAGGTCGGCACGATCTCGGCGAACGGCGACAAGGACATCGGCGACATGATCGCCCATGCCATGCAGAAGGTCGGCAATGAAGGCGTGATCACGGTCGAAGAGGCCAAGACCGCCGAGACCGAACTCGACGTCGTCGAAGGCATGCAGTTCGACCGCGGCTACCTCTCCCCGTATTTCATCACCAATGCGGAGAAGATGGTCGCCGAGCTCGAGGATCCCTACATCCTCATCCACGAGAAGAAGCTGTCGTCGCTCCAGTCGATGCTGCCGATCCTCGAGGCCGTCGTTCAGACCGGCAAGCCGCTCGTCATCATCGCCGAGGACGTGGAAGGTGAGGCTCTCGCGACCCTCGTCGTCAACAAGCTCCGCGGTGGTCTCAAGATTGCTGCCGTCAAGGCACCGGGCTTCGGCGATCGCCGCAAGGCCATGCTCGAGGACATCGCCGTCCTCACCGCCGGCCAGACGATCTCGGAAGACCTCGGCATTAAGCTCGAGAACGTGACCCTTGCGATGCTCGGACGCGCCAAGCGCATCCG
>NZ_JBFUKD010000651.1:0-2063 GCF_056401005.1 Microvirga sp. P4_G7
GCGCTCGCCGAGGCCGTTGAGTGTGCCCTGCAGATGCCGCGCGCCGGCATCGACGGCGGCAAGGGAATTGGCGACTGCGCAACCGCAATCGTCGTGGGTATGAATGCCGAGATTAGCGCCGGGAACGACCGTCGTCACGTCGCGCACGATGGCATCGACTTCGTGCGGCAGCGTTCCTCCGTTCGTGTCGCACAACACCACCCAGCGTGCGCCCGCCTCGTACGCGGTTCGTGCACAAGTCAGCGCGTAGTCACGGTTGGCTTTGTAACCGTCGAAGAAATGCTCGCAATCGAGGATCACTTCGCGGCCCTTTTCGCACGCCGCTTTCACGCTCTCGCGGATGCCGACGATATTGTCCTCCGGGTCCGACTCGAGCGCGACGCGCACCTGAAATTCCGACGCCTTTGCGACGAACGTGATCGCATCCGCCTGCGCATCGAGCAGCGCCGCAATGCCCGGATCGTTGGAAACGGAACGGCCGGCGCGCTTGGTCATGCCGAAGGCGGTGAACTTCGCGTTCTGCGTGCGCTTCTCGGAAAAGAAGGCGGTGTCGAGCGGGTTGGCGCCTGGATATCCACCTTCCACGTAGTCGACACCGAGATTGTCGAGAAGGATCGCGATCGCGCGCTTGTCTTCGAGCGAGAAATCGACGCCGGTGGTCTGCGCGCCGTCACGCAGTGTCGTATCGAACAGATAAAGCCGCTCGCGGGTCATGATGGACGTTTCCTGTCTTCGTCGGCAGCGAATCGCTTTTCCATGGTGGTGTTCGCGAGCCACTCGTCCTCGAGCGGTACCGTGTTGCGCCGTTGTGGTTGAAAGCCACGCTGCTGAAAGAACGGCACGGCGTTGTCGCTGACGTCGGCCGTCAGGCGCTCGGCGCCGCGCGCGGTCGCCAGTTTCTCCACTGCGTCGTAAAGCAGCGAACCGACACCCTGCCCCGCTGTCGCGGGATGAACATAGAACAACTCGATATGGTCGGCGCCCTTGAGCGAGATGAAGCCGACGGGCGATCCCTCCATCGTTGCGATCAACGTCAGCCCCTGCGTCAACTTCTGCGCAAACTCTTCGTCGAGTGCCCGCGCGGCCCACGCCTCACGCTGGCTTTCGCTGTAATCGTCTGCAGCCAATTCCTCGATGCTGGCCTGAAAGATCTCCGCGAGCATGGGGACATCCGACGGCAGAAAGGGACGTAAGCCCGGTTTGGGAAGTGCCTGTCCCATCACCGGTCGATCCTGTTCGGACAGCAATCGTTCTGCATTTCCACCACGACGACAGATGCTCGCCCGCTCATCGCGCGACCTCCCAAGCCGTCGTGCCGTCCTTGTTGTCCATCAGCACCACCCCGAGGGCGACGATCTCATCCCGAAGGCGGTCGGATTCCGCCCAGTTCTTGGCAGCACGGGCAGCGACGCGCGCAGCAATCAGCGCATCGACGAGGCTCGCGTCGACATTGGCGGTCGCTTTTCTGCGGGCCTGCCATGCCTCGGTGCTTTCGGAAAGGAAGCCGAGAGCGCGCAGGTTTGCGACGAGTTCGGCATCGACACCACGGCTGTCGAGCGCATGCAATTCCGCCAGCATCTTCGGCGTGTTGAGATCGTCCGCCAGCGCCTCGATCACCGTATCGCTGAGCCGCGCATCGGGGTTCCCGCCGGCAAGAGCGTACCAGCGATCGAGCGTCTTCTCGCTTTCCYCGAGCCCCTTCACGGTCCAATCGATCGGCTGGCGGTAATGCGTGCGCAACATGTTGAAGCGCAGCACTTCACCAGGCCAATCCTTCAGCAGGTCGTGGATCGTGAAAAAGTTGCCGAGCGATTTCGACATCTTCTCGCTTTCCACCTGCAGGAAGCCGTTATGCATCCAGACATTGGCCATCCGAGACATGTCGAACGCGCAGCACGATTGTGCAATTTCGTTCTCGTGGTGCGGGAAGACGAGGTCGATCCCGCCGCCATGAATGTCGAACGTCTCTCGCTCGGTCGGATCCTTGCACGTGACGCGTGTCTCGAAAGCCTGGATCAGATGCTTCCAGGCCATCGCGGAGCATTCGATGTGCCATCCCGGAC
>NZ_JBFUKD010000652.1:0-2053 GCF_056401005.1 Microvirga sp. P4_G7
GGTCGGGACTCCCGACGATGATGGCGAGGGGCCGCGGCCAATCAGGGCAGATCCGCGGACGCACCAATGACGATGCAGCCGCTTCGACGATTGCCGACTTGGCCGCAATTTCCTGAACCACCATGGCCGCAGCGACGGTGCCGAAGCCCTCCATCGTTGCCGCTTCCAGGAAGCCCGCCTCATCAAGCGCTTCATCGAGCTCGCTGCTGAAGAAAGACCGCTTGCCATCGAGGGTGCGATCGGCGGACGCGGCTTGCGTCAGGAGCTTACCAAGGGCGTCGAGCAGCGACGTGTGCTCCTCATCGAGTTCTAAGTTCACGCGCGTGGCTCCCGCGGCAGCTCAAGGTAGGATTGGGCGACAATGCTGAGTTGGATCTCAGCCGCGCCGGAAGCGACGCCCGAGGTGATCGCGCGCTCATGGTGCGCTCTCAGACGCGAGAGTTGATCGCCCGCAATGACGTCGGGCAGAAACTCGAGGCCGAAATTGGAGACCGCGTGGTCAGCCGTCACGACAGCGAACCGCGCGAGGCTTGCTTCAGCGCTCGGTGGCGCGCCGCGGGAGCGCTCGTCGACGATGCGATAAACGAGAACGCGAGCAGCCTCGCATGCCGAGAGCGCCTGGCCGGCGCGGTAGCGGATATGTTCGTCGCCCCAACGGCCTTCTTCCTTCAAGCGCAGCACCATGGAATCGAGGGTGCGACGGGCGAGCTCATGGCGCGCAATGCCTACGCGTTCGTTGCCCAAGGAATAGGTAATGATCGGCCACGCTTGTCCTTCGTCGCCCAACATGGAGGAAGAGGGCACGGTCACGTCGTTGAAGAAGACTTCATGAATGTCTCCTTCGCCGACCAAGCTGGGAATAGCCCGAACCGAGATGCCAGGCGTGTCCATCGGAACGATGAAGATGCAGATACCCTCACGGCGCTTGCCCGACGTGCGCGCCAGCAAAAAACAGTGGTCGGCCAACGCGGCGTAAGATGTCCAGATCTTGCTGCCATTGATGACGAAGTTGTCTCCATCACGCGCAGCAAATGTGCGCAGGGATGCGAGGTCCGAGCCTGAGGACGGTTCCGAGAAGCCTTGGCACCAAATCGCCTTGCCGGCGGCAGCGCGCGAGAGATGAAAGCGTTTCTGCTCTTCGGTACCGAAGCGCATGATCGTCGGACCGATCCAGTTGACATTCATGTATTGCGCGCCGCGCGGCTCGCCGGCAGCCCACATTTCCTCGCCCAAGATGAAATGTTCCCAGACGGAGGCTCCTTCGCCGCCATATTCCTTCGGCCAGTGCGGCACCAACAGACCCGCCTCGGCTAGCCGCGGGCAGAAATGCAGCGAAAACTCTGTCTGTTGCGGGGAGGCGGGACCATGACTTGCAAYGGAATCCCAATCGCTCGGCAGTTCGGCCTCGAGAAAATTCACGACACGCTGTCGGAACGCACTCTGTTGCTCAGACCAACGAAACTCCATGCCTGCGAATCCGTCTCGATATATGGGATGTTTGAGTATCTATGTCATTCGACTAATTGCGCTAATGGTTGTCAAGTCAAGTGTCATTCGAATTTTTGCGGAGTGGCGGAAGAAAGTAAAAGTGAGCCGCGTCTCATTCCATATTATGGAATAAGATGGCGCGCCAATCAGTGCGCGGATCTTGTGGTCGATCGATGCTTCGCTGCGCATTGCTATCTAGCGCCGGATGTCCATGCAGTACTCTCGGCAGGGCGAGCATCAGCGGGAACGCAAACTCGGTCCATCATCAGAAATGCAGCCGCGTCACAAGGGACGCCTCAGTGACGCGGCTGTGTCTCGCGACTGACTCAGCCCGCCGTACTGGCCGTCAGCGACGCCATGTCGATCACGAAGCGATAGCGAACGTCGGATCGTTCCATGCGTTCGAACGCTTCATTGATCTCCTCCATGCGGATCGTTTCGCATTCGGGCAGGATGTTCTTGCGCGCACAGAAATCGAGGAGCTCTTGCGTCTCGGCAATGCCGCCGATCGGAGAGCCGGCAACGCGACGCCGCCCCAGCAGAAGGGGGACGGTCGTCATCTCAT
>NZ_JBFUKD010000653.1:0-2042 GCF_056401005.1 Microvirga sp. P4_G7
GTCCTCGAGTGCGCGCATCGTCTTGAACGACATGGTCTATGCGGCCGATTCCAGCACGAATTCGGCGTTCATCACACTGGTTCAGGGCGCTATCGGTTTCGTCGCCGGACGGATCGCTAAAACCGGGGATATGAAAGTCGACACACCGGTCGCGACAATGGCCATTCGCGGCACTGCCATCCAGACGGAAATCTCGGCGCTCAGTGGAACCACCCGATTTTCACTTCTGACCGAACCCGACGGCACGAAGGGTTCTTTCGTTCTCCTCGACAGGCAGAACCCGTCGCGCGTGCTCGCGACGATCGGCGATGCCGGGACTGCTACAATCCTGACGCCAGGAGCTGCCGCGGACATTCAGATCACGCAAGTCGCAAAGGGGCCCGGGGACATCCAGTCCGAGGGCGACCTCGTCAAGGATCTTTTCCAGGTCTTCTCCCTGGATCAACGACAGCGGCGCGGCAGCAGCGATTTCGACGGGATTCCGACCATCCCGGTGAACCTCCATGACTCGCCCTTTGCCGATCCGGATTCTACCCGTTTCGATACCGCCTCGTTTCTTCCCCGCTCCGTCCGGGTCGATCCGCTGACGGTGGTGACCATCGCAGACGGTCCGCTGGCGTTGCACGGTTCCGCCACAGAGGACGGCCCCTCGGTTGGTCTTTCGGCGGCAACGGCGGGATCGCTAGCGGTTGCATCATTCATCATCGCGCCCGCTTCGTTGCCTGCTGGAGTCACGTTTGCGAACACGAGCAGCACATTCGCGCTCGATCCCTCGAATGTCTCCTATCAGCATCTCGCCGCCGGCGAGACGGCAACCGTAACGGTCGATTACAGCCTTTGGCGCTCTGGTCTCTGGACCCCGGCTTCTGTGTCCTGGACCATCGTGGGCCGCAATGATGCTCCTGTCGCTCGCAACGACGTCGCTTTGGATCTCTCCGAAAGCCAACGCAGCACGATCGTCGGCGCCCGGAATGATTTCGATATCGACGACGACCAGCTCCACATCGTGCGCTGGTCGACACCGATCGAGGGCAAGGTTTTCCTCGGCCCCAACGGATCGTTGATATTCGACCCCGGACAGGCGTTCCGGACTCTGAGCACTGGCGAGACCGCGACGGTTTCGTTCTCCTACACCGTGTCGGACGGTCACGGCGGAACGGACACCGCCATCGTTACCGCGCAGGTGCGCGGATCGGGGACCTTCACCTCGCCCATTGGAACGGCAGAGGCAAACGGTGTGCTCGCCTTCAATCATCAGCCTGTATCGCTGACCATCGGCGCGCCGTCGCAAACCACCCGTTCCACAGCAGACCTTGACCTCTTCGTGAATCTCGGCGCGATAGCGCAACCGCGCATCAACATCGTCTATGTCGTGGATGTCTCAGGCAGCACATCAGGAGCTTTTGCCGGCAGCGCGGTGGGCGACCTCAATGGGGACGGCCTGTCGAACACTATCCTCGACGCCCAAATCGGGAGCCTTGTGGCACTCACGGAGCGGGTCCGCAGTCTCGGGTTCTCGGCATCCGACGTGACTGTCACCATCATCCCGTTTAACGGCAGCGCCGATCCAGCCGACACGGCCAGCGGATCGCAGACAATGGGCAATACAGCAGCGCTCACCTTCGGCCTCGATGGACCGGGCATCGCAGCGGCTGAGAACTACTTGAAGGGCCTGCGGGCAGGAGGCGGAACGAACTTCGAGGACGCCCTTCGCGCCGCTGCCACCAAGCTGCAAAGCCTCGATCATGGCAGCGAGCAGAACCTTGTCTACTTTCTGTCGGATGGCATTGGGACGGGTGACTTCGCCGATGAGGTCGCCCTTCTCACTTCGGTCCACCGAGCGAGCATCACCGCGGTCGGGATCGGTGAGAACGCCGACCTGACGCGCCTCGATATGATGGACAACACCGACGGTGCCGAGTTGGTCACGTCGACGGATCAGCTCAGTGCCACGTTGCTCGCTTCGCCGCTGCCGAGCGGGATGATCGTCGACCTCGACGTCTTCGTGAACGGAAAGATTCTCCCAGGAATTGGCCCTGAGG
>NZ_JBFUKD010000654.1:0-2039 GCF_056401005.1 Microvirga sp. P4_G7
CAACATGCCACCGGCAAATGTCGGGTTTGGCCATAGCTGGCTCGGCGCAATATGCTTTGCCGTTCAGATCTATTTCGATTTTTCCGCTTATTCCGATATGGCGATCGGCCTTGCGCGCACGCTTGGTTTTCGCTTGCGTGAGAATTTCAACCAACCCTACCTCGCCATCGGTTTCGGTGATTTCTGGCGGCGCTGGCACATCTCGCTTTCGACCTGGATCCGCGACTATCTCTACATCCCTCTCGGAGGGAACCGGGTCTCGACGCAGCGCATGTACGCCAACCTTTGGATCTGCTTCCTGTCGTCGGGCCTTTGGCACGGGGCCAATTGGACCTTCGTCGTCTGGGGTGCATTTCACGGCCTGTTCGTCTGCGCAGACCATGCGGGCCTCAACCGGCACGTCTGGCCGCGCCTGCCAAAATTAGTTGGCGTGGGCGTCACTGCGCTTTTGGTCATGTGCGGGTGGGTCATCTTCCGCGCGCACTCGCTCGGTCAGGCCGGCACGTTGTTTGGAGCGATGGCGTCCCCGGGGAAAGGCACGATCGGCGACATCACCCTTCATTGGGACTCCCTGTTCGCGCTGGCCATCGGCCTTGGCCTTTCCTTCACTCCTCTCGCATGGGCGCGCGGGATAGCCGACACGTTCGGGAAACGGCTGTGGCCGGTATTCGCACAGGCGAGCATTCTCGGTCTCACCGTCTGGTCATTCGGTCGCGTCTTCGTCTCGACGTTCAAACCTTTCATTTATTTCCGCTTCTGATGAAACAGCTCCTCAAGCGTCCCGTTCTCGCGCTCTTGATCCTGCTGACCCTCTTACCGGCGGCCGCAATGCTGGCTCGCGTGTCTCCCATTGCTGGCCTGAAATGGCTGAGCGACACGCATCTGGGCGGCGTCGTGGAACCACCGCCACCGCCTCCGTGGACTCTTTCGGCCTTCATGTCGGGAGAGTTTCAGGCGAAGGCCATGCCGTGGGCTTCCGAGGCGATGGGGCGGCCGCGCGAGGTCATGCTGCGCCTCAACAATGGCGCAGGCTATCTGATGGGACGGAGCTTCAACCCGGAAGTCTCGATCGGTCGCCAGAATGTGCTCTATCCGACCAATTACGTCCGCGATTGGTGCGGCAAGGGCCGGAGGAACAAGAGAGCCGTTGAAACAGCGGCGTCCATCGCGAAGACGCGAGACCTTGTCGAGGAATCGGGACGCACCTTCGTTCTGCTTTTCAGTCCGACGAAGCCCGGCATCTACCCCGAGAATCTTTCGTTACCTTGTGTCGGCGGGAGCCCGGAACGGCCCTCAGGGCAGCTCAGAACGGCGTTGGCGAAGCACAACATCAAGATCGTCGACGGAACGGCCGTCACCCGAGAAGCCAAGGCCCGAGAGGATGCGCCCCTTTTTGGGCGGGATGGTCTCCATTGGAATTCCTTTGGCGCTTCATTCAGCGTCACGGCCCTCATGAGCACGCTCGAAGAGAAACTCGGCAAACCGCTTCGGAAGCTGGAACTGGCGAATTTTGCCATCAACGACAGGCCAGGCGCTGTCGACGAGGACCTGGGCAATCTTCTCAACTTGCCCTTCGAACTTCGCCCCTACCCTTCACCGCACGCGATCTTCCGGACCGACTTGGGGCCAGCATCACCGAGCATTCTGATGGTCGGAACCAGCTTCTCTTGGCAATTGCTGGATCTCATCGGAAGCCATCGCCTCTCGGATCAGGTGAAATTTTATTACTATTTCAGCAAGGTCGCCGAAGTCAGGAATGGCGAAAGCCGCTTTTCGGATGTCAGTTTCGCTGCGGAAGCGGACCTTCCGACCACGTTTGCAGCGACGGATGTCGTGCTGTTGGAAGTCAACGAAGCGAACGCCTATGCGCCTTACATCGATCAGTTTCGACGAGCCCTGGAGAAGCTTCCTAGGAAGAAGCTGGCTGACGGGGTTTCCCCATAGCTTGCGCGCACCCCGCGTGGCGTCCCATCCCCTTGTTTTCCTGCGCCATTCAGTGTATCGAGCCCCCCTTATCCTATTCCCGAACACGAAGAAGG
>NZ_JBFUKD010000655.1:0-2032 GCF_056401005.1 Microvirga sp. P4_G7
CCGTCAACGCCTATGCCACCCTCCAGCGCACGATGGCGGAGGGCGCCGGAGCCGCCGGGCTCGCCGCCATGCTCACGCAGCCGGAGCTTTTCCGGGGCAAGAAGGTCTGCCTCGTGCTCTGCGGCGGCAACATCGACGCGCGCATCCTCGCCTCGGTGATGGTGCGCGAACTGGAGCGCGACGACCGCATCGTCTCCTTCCRCATCACCTCCCATGACCGCCCGGGCCTGCTCGGCCGCGTGGCGACCCTTCTGGGGGCGCTCGGCGCGAACATTCTGGAGGTGTCGCACGGGCGGCTCTACCTCGATGTGCCCGCCAAAGGCGTTTCCATCGACATCACCATAGAAACCCGCGATTCAATGCATACATCTGAGGTGTTCGAGGCCTTGGCCAAGGACGGTCTGGCGCCCCGCCGGGTCGGCCAGCAATGCCTTTCAGAGAGCGCTTACTGAGGAGACGACGACCATGACGAGCGGGCCGACCATGACCCCCGTGACCATCAATGCCTACGAAGTCGATCCGCGCCTGACCCAGGGCACGATCTCGCGTCGCCTGTTCGCCTATGTGGTGGACGTGATCATGATCCTGATCTGGTCGATGATCGTCAGCGTCGCCATCGCATTCCTCGGAGTGCTGACGTTCGGCTTCGGCTGGGCGTTGTTCGGCCTCGTGCCGCTCACCGCCATCGTCTACAACGCGCTGATGATCGGCGGCCGCTCGCAGGCCACCGTCGGCATGAAGATGATGGGCCTTCGCGTCGTCGACTCGCTCACCGGGGGACGGGTGCACGTCATCACCGCCGCGGCCCACGCGCTGTTGTTCTACGTCGCCGTCGGCACGTTCGCCCTCTGGCTCCTGGACTTCCTGATCGGCGCGTTTCGAAACGACAGCCGCTTCGGACACGATCTCTTGACCGGCGTCACCTTCATTCGGGACTGACGCTTCCGGGACTCTTCCGAGACCCCCGAAAATCCGGTGCCGCGACGTCTCGCCAATCTGGTGCTGGACGAACGCGGCACCAATGTTATCGTAAGGCGTTGAAGTCAGCGTCGATGGTCCCAACAAAGGCCCCATAGCGTGACGAGCCAGCCCCGCGATCCTCCGCAATTCTACCTCACGTCACCGACCGCCTGTCCCTATCTTCCCGGCAAGGAAGAACGGAAAGTCTTCACGCACATCGTCGGCCGGCGCGGGAGAGACCTGAACGAGATCCTGACCCAGGGCGGCTTCCGCCGATCCCAGACCATCGCCTACCGGCCGGCTTGCGAAACCTGCCGGGCCTGCATCTCGGTGCGGGTCGTCGCCAACGATTTCGCGCCCTCCGGCAACCTGCGCCGGATCCTGAAGACGAACGGCGATCTCATCGGCACGGTCGTCCCCAACCGTCCCTCCTCCGAGCAATATTCGCTGTTTCGCCGCTACCTCGATTCCCGCCACGCCGACGGCGGCATGGCCGACATGACGGTGCTCGACTATTCCATGATGGTGGAGGACAGCCACGTGGACACCTGCATCGTCGAATACCGCCGCCGCGGCATCGACAGCGGCATCACCGGCCGCGGCGAGGGCGACCTCGTCGCCCTGTGCCTCACCGACGTCATGAGCGACGGCCTGTCCATGGTGTACTCGTTCTACGATCCCACCCTGCACGACCGCAGCCTCGGCACCTTCATGATCCTCGACCACATCCGCCGCGCCCGCACCATGGGCCTGCCCTACCTCTACCTGGGCTACTGGGTCGAGGGTTCCCCCAAAATGGGTTACAAATCCCGCTTCCGCCCCCAGGAACGCCTGATGCCGAGCGGCTGGATCCGGGTGGATTGAGCCGGGTTGGGCTGAGCCGTGCTCCCCACCACGTCCTCACCGGGCTCGTCCCCCCAAGTGTCATTCCCGGCCGGAGATGGCGGAGCCATCGCAGGGGAAGGGAACCCATAGCGCCGGACCGTGCCGCACCGTGGTGCTCGTGAAGACGCGCCAGGCCTGGGTCCCCTTCCCTCGCTTACGCTCGCCGGGGATGACACGTCGGCGCCCC
>NZ_JBFUKD010000656.1:0-2029 GCF_056401005.1 Microvirga sp. P4_G7
CGCCACTTCTCGACGATCTTCTCTTCCGGGATCGGCAGGACGCCCATTTCGGATGCGACGACGACCAGGCCGTCGTCCGTGACGAGATAGCGTGCGGGACGCAACCCGTTGCGGTCTAGCGTCGCGCCGATCTGCTTGCCGTCGGTGAAGCACACCGCCGCCGGGCCGTCCCATGGTTCCATGAGGGCTGCGTGATACTCGTAGAACGCGCGCCGCTCATCGGACATCAGCGGATTGCCGGCCCAGGCCTCCGGGATCAGCATCATCATCGCGTGGGTGAGGGAATAGCCGCCGCGCACGAGGAATTCGAGCGCGTTGTCGAAGCAGGCGGTGTCGGATTGCCCCTCGTAGGAGATCGGCCAGATCTTGGAGATGTCGTTGCCGAACAAATCGGAATCGACCGATGCTTGGCGCGCCGCCATCCAGTTGACGTTTCCGCGGAGCGTGTTGATCTCGCCGTTATGGGCGACCATGCGGTACGGATGGACGAGCTGCCAGGTCGGAAAGGTGTTCGTCGCGAAGCGCTGGTGGACGAGCGCGAGTGCGCTCTCGAAGCGCGGATCTTGAAGGTCGCGATAATACTCGCCGAGCTGATGCACGAGCACCAAGCCCTTGTAGACGATCGTGCGCGAGGACAGGCACACGGGATAATAGCCAGCGGTACGGGGGTCCTTCATGTCGTAGACGGCGTTGGAGATCACCTTGCGCGCCAGGAACAGGCGCCGCTCGAACACCTCCTGATCGTCCATGCCCTTGCCCTTGCCGACGAAGATCTGCCGGTGGAGCGGTTCCGTCACTTTGACGCTTTCGCCGAGGTCACTCGAATCCACCGGCACATCGCGCCAGCCGAGCAACTGCAACCCTTCGTCCGCAATAGCTTTCGCGACGATCTCTTCGACGAGTTTGAAGCCCTCGGGATCGCGGGGCATGAAAAGATGGCCGGCGCCATATTCGCCCGCGGCCGGGAGCCAGATGCCGTCCTTGGCGCATTCGGCCGCGAAGAACGCGTGTGGGATCTGTACGAGAATGCCGCAACCGTCGCCCATCTTCGGGTCGGCACCGACGGCGCCCCGATGGTCGAGATTCTTCAGGATCGCGAGACCCTGCTCGACGATGGCATGGGATTTGCGGTTCTTCATGTCGGCCACGAAGCCGACGCCGCAGGCATCCTTTTCGTTCGCAGGATCGTAAAGGCCCTGAGGCGCGGGAAAACCGTGATCGAAGGTGCGTGCGTTCGTTTTGCCGGACGTACGGCTCGGAACGCTCAAACCCAGGTGCTTCTTCGCCTCGTCGCTCATATCCAATCCCGTCTCCGCTCGAACGTCATCGTTGTTCTCTGAGGCGGTTTTCAGGCTTCCGGATAAAAGCTTTTGTCCGGATGCCCGCCGCTTCTTGCGTATTTTGGAGGCTTGGGTCCGTCGTCGAGAGCCCGCACCTCGCGGGCATCTCTGGCTGAAATCAGCCGAAGATCGCCCGTCCCGCCCGCGTTTTACGGGCGGATTTCGTCGTATCTCGTTTCGTTCGCGTCAGGCGAAGCATCAAGACGACCTCTGGGCCAAAAAGGCGCGCCGGAGCGCGCCAAAGGGACAGCATGGCTGTCCTAATAAGGCGAAGTTGCCAGAGTTCTTTAGAACGCACAAGAGCAATTTGGAAAAATTTTAGACAAAAATTACAAGGGCGACGGGCGCCGCGTAATAAAGTCATGTCCCGCATGACAAAAGCGCAAGTGTGAGCCGATGGGTCAATGATCTTGACATGATTGGCCGGATCATGAGCTTTGGCGCATCCAGGAGACGGACATGAATTTCGCAAGCGACAATATCGTCGGGGCGAGCGCCCCTGTTCTCGAGGCACTCATGAAGGCCAACGGGGGCGCAATGGCCGCCTATGGCGCCGACGAGATCACGCAGCGGGTGAAGGTCCGCTTTTCCGAGATCTTCGAACGGGACGTATCTGTGTTCTTCGTGACGACGGGAACAGCTGCCAACGCGCTGGCGCTGGCGAGCGCCGTGCCGCCCTGGGGATTGTG
>NZ_JBFUKD010000657.1:0-2027 GCF_056401005.1 Microvirga sp. P4_G7
CTGCGACGGATTGCGCAAGGGAGCGGTCCGGCGCGGTTCGATCAGGATTGGTTTCCTCGGCTCGATGCGGCGGCCGCCTATGTGTTCGTTCGGTCGCATCAGCCACGCCAGATTGTCGAGATCGGGTCCGGTCACTCGACGCGATTTATGGCCCGGGCCATCGCCGACGGTGGCTTGGCGACCCGGATCACGTGCATTGATCCCGCGCCTCGCGCCTCGCTTGCGGCTCTCGACGTCACCCACCTGCCCTCTCTCTTGAGGGACGCAGATCCGGGTCTTTTCTCGCGGCTTCAAGCGGGTGATGTGCTTTTCATCGATTCCAGCCACATCGCCATGCCGGGCACAGATGTCGATCGGCTGTTTCTCGACGTCTTGCCAAGGCTCGCGACCGGCGTTCTCGTGCACGTGCACGACATCACGCTCCCCGAGGCATACCCGCCGTCATGGAACTGGCGGTCCTATAACGAACAATTGCTCGTCGGAGCGCTTCTTCAGGGCGACGGCTATGAATTGTGCTTCGCCAGTCGCTACGTCGCGACGGCACTGGGGGCCACCCTCGCCCAGACCGTCTTGGCTGAATTGCCGATTGGCGCGCAGGCGCTGGAAACGAGCCTTTGGCTCAGAAAGCGGTAGTTCCGATCAGGGGCCGGGACGCGTTTGGCCCGGCTGCGGAACAGCGATTCCGGCGAGCGCATATTCGTTCAGTTTGTTGCGCAGGGTGCGGACCGAAATGCCAAGCAATTTAGCCGCGTGGGTACGGTTGCCCAGGTAGTGATCCAACGTCATCAGGATGAGATGTCGCTCGACGTCGGCGATGGTTCTGCCCAGAAGCGCGCTTTGCTGCGCTCCATTTTCAAGCGCTCCGTGTTCAAGCACTCTGTTTTCGCCCTCGGCTGAGCTGCCGAAAACCGCCGGCGTCATCGAACGGTCGGATTGGTTCGTGAGATAGGATGCGTCCACAGCCCGGCCTGATTCGAGTTGGTACAGAACAACTAAGGCTTGCCCCGCACATGGTTAGAAAACCTTTAACGGGGCCGACCATAGGTACTCGAGCAGACGAACGAAGGCGCTACCAAGGGCAGCGCCTTCGAAAAGGGGAGTTTGCGACGGCTATTGGCGGTATTGCTGAATGCGCGTCGTGCGCAAACCCGCCAGACCGTGCTGGTCGATGGACAATTGCCAGCTCAGGAACTCTTCCGTCGTGAGAGTATAGCGCTGGCAGGCCTCGTCGAGGCTGAGAAGTCCGCCGCGAACAGCGGCGACCACCTCTGCCTTACGGCGAATGACCCATCGACGGGTGGATGACGGAGGAAGATCGGCAATCGTCAGCGGACTTCCATCGGGCCCGATGACATATTTGACCCTCGGGCGGTGGGGTTCGGTCATGATACGCTCACACAAAATTCAACGACCTCGTTGACCTTGAAGCTAAGTCATGCCGCTTAATGTTTTCCTAAGCGCGCTGAAGGCGTTCCCGTCCATGCCCCGATTTGGCCGCATTGGTTAACGCACTCATAAAAATGGCGTGCTCAGTCACTGCGCTGCTCACTCATGTAAGGGCGTCCGGCGTCGTTGAGCACCCGGTCGAGCGCCTCGATGGCCTGGAAAATCCGCGTCAGCTCGTCAGCCATCTCCACGGAGGGAAGTGGAGCGGCAGCGACTTGTCGTGTCACTTCCCGGCGGCGTTTGACGAGATTTTCCCGTGCGGCCACCAATTCTTCGATCTCCTCGGAGGTCATGATCCATCGTCCTTCGAACGGCCCGAGGGCCGTATTGTCGTCATGGCTTCCCTCTATGTAGGCGCGTTCCGGCATCGGCCCAGCACGTCTGGAACATTGCATCGGCAATCGCTATAAGAGGGCTTGGCCCCTCCCGTGCGCCGCCTTGAACGGCGCCTCTGGATGGAATGATGTTGAATTCACTCGATCTTCCCAAAGACCCGTCCCAGACACGGGTCGTCGTCGCCATGTCCGGCGGTGTCGATTCCTCCGTCGTCGCCGCGCTCCTCAAGCGTGAGGGCTATGATG
>NZ_JBFUKD010000658.1:0-2026 GCF_056401005.1 Microvirga sp. P4_G7
GGCTATCGCTCGGCAACGGTCCGGCTACGCGAGGCCTTCGGCCTTTTTGCAAATGTCAGACCGGCCCGGACCATGATCCCGGGCCGGTACGACAACGTCGACATCATTGTCGTGCGGGAGAATCTCGAAGGCTTATATGTCGGGCGCGAGCATTACATCGAAGTCGGCGGCGATCCCCATGCTGTCGGTGTCGCGGTGGGAATTAACACAAAGGAAGGCGCGCGCCGGGTGTTGCGTCACGCGTTCGATCTCGCTGTCAGACTCGGCCGAAGGCGCGTGACCGTCGTTCACAAAGCCAACATCCTGAAGATACTCACGGGCGTGTTTCTCGAAGCGGCCCAGGAACTCGCGGTCGAGTACGAAGGACGCCTCATCATCGACGATCGGATCGTCGATGCCTGCGCCATGCAGCTCGTGCTCCAGCCCGAACGCTTCGACATGATCGTCACGACCAATCTCTTCGGGGACATTCTGTCGGATCTGGCGGCGGGACTCGTCGGCGGACTCGGTCTGGCGCCCGGCGCCAATATCGGACATGACGCGGCCATTTTCGAAGCCGTCCACGGCACGGCCCCGGACATCGCCGGTCAGGGCATCGCGAACCCAACCGCGCTGATCCTGGCGTCAGCAATGCTCCTCGACCACGTCGGCGAGGGTGACAAGGCCGAGCGATTGCGCGCTGCCGTCCTTGCCTCGCTTCGAAGCGGAGAGCGCACCGGTGATGTCGGCGGTTCGCTTTCCACTTCGGACTTTGGCAAGGCAGTCATCTCGCGACTGTCGTAAATCGTCGCGGGACGTCTATATCTTGTGTCCATTGATGGTGGCGACCGCCCGCCAAGCAAGGATCGTCAGCGACTGGCCTCGGCGAAGCAGGCACTCGGCCACCTCAATCGTATTGAACGGGTGGTCAAGCTATTGGGGATGGTCAATGCGGAGCCCCACTTCGCCGACCATCCGAAGGTCATCAACGGCTGCTCGGATCTTCTCATCGAAGTCTTCGGCGAGGCGGGACAGCACGCCCGATCTGCCGTGGGAATGGGATCGCTTCCAAACAGCATGACCGTCGAGATCGAGGCCATTTTTCAAATTCGTCCTTCCTGAACGGCGCACACGCGACGCAGCGATCTGACATGACGTCGATGCCGAAGGCTTCAGAGAATGAAGTAGGATTTGGTGACCGTGTGCGAGCCGTTCAGATGGAACGAAAAATCGGCCACGCCATCCCCGTTCACATCGCCATACACATAGGTGTGGCCCGCAACCTTTTCGTATCTCAACTCTCCTGCGCCCAGTTGGAAGGCTGCTTTGCCGATGAACGAGAACGCCTGATTGCCTTCGCGGAGCGTGTTCGCATCGATCGACGCCAGATTGATCTTGTCGCCCTCCTTGCGTGAGAAGTCACGCACGGTGTCGCGCCCAGCAACGGCGACGGTGCTGTCGTTGATGGCAGTGAAGACGAAAGAATCGGCTCCTGATCCGCCCCAAAGCTTGTCGGCGCCGGCGCCGCCGACGAGCTTGTCCTTCCCCCCATGACCAGAAAGTCTATCGTTCCCACTCCCTCCGAAGATGCTGTCGTTGCCCTCGCCGCCGCTGAGGCTGTCATCTCCGCTGTGGCCAGAAAGGCGGTCGTCGCCTCCTGCGCCGACGAGCGTATCGTTGCCGCTGGCTCCATAGAGACGATCGTGCCCAAGGCCGCCATCCAGCCAATCGTTTTTGATCGTACCTCTGAGGCTGTTGGCCGCGTCGTTTCCGATTGCGCTCGCCAACTGCTCGACCTTCACGGAGGTCACGTCGAAATAGTATGTCTTGTTCTGACTTGCACTTCCGACCGCCTTGAGACTGACGTCGCCTGTTCCCCAGCTCGATGGTGGTCCCCAAATATTGAGGTGCATGGCCATCGGCTTTGTCGGAACGAGCGTCTTCTCGGTCCGCACCACCGTTCCATCGACGAGCCAGCGAACGGCGTTGGGCAGCCACTCGATCCTGTAGGTATGGTAACTCGTCAAGCTGTCGGAGATCGCAAAGG
>NZ_JBFUKD010000659.1:0-2019 GCF_056401005.1 Microvirga sp. P4_G7
GCACCACGGTCGCGAAGTACGCCGGCAACATCTCTCGCCGTCTCGGCATGAGGTTTCAGGCGAGGTTTTTCATCGAGGACGATCGGGTCACCGACGGCAAATCCCGCATTCCGAAGCAACGAGACGACAACCCGCCCGGCGATATCCATCGTGGTAGCGTCGGCGACAATGGCGAGGGGTTTTTCGCGTGTACCATCAAGCAAATCCGGCAAGGCAGCCAGAGCGGAACGGGCGACGACGACGTCACGCGTCACCGCCGCCTTCTGRACCGCTTTCTGGAGAACGCTCGCCTGATCGGACATCAAACCCTCACTTTGAATACATTTGAATAGTTTGTATTACAAATGTATGACAAAGACAATCTTCGCCCTTCGTCGCAGTCCCTTTTCCAACAGCCTGAACCGGAATCCATGAAATCTCTCGACCAGCTTTCTCCTGAGGACCTCCGCAAAATTAAAGTGGTTCTGACCGATATCGATGACACCGTGACATCCGAGGGCCGCCTCACGGCGGCTGCCTATGGCGCCTTGGAGCGCTTGCAGAAATCCGGCCTCAAGGTGGTTCCGATTACCGGGCGTCCGGCAGGCTGGTGCGATCACATCGCGCGTATGTGGCCTGTCGATGGCGTCGTCGGCGAGAATGGCGCCTTCTACTTCGTCTATGACCACGCTCTGCGAACCATGCGGCAGCACTTCTGGGTTCAGGGCGACGTCGTCAGGCAGAATCGGGAACGCCTCAACGCACTTGCCGCCGAAGTGCTGAAGGCCGTGCCAGGCRCTGCGCTTGCGAGCGATCAGCCTTATCGCATCGCCGACGTCGCCATCGATTTCTGTGAGGATGTCCCTCCTCTACCGGAAGCCGATATCGACCGGATCGTCGCCATCTTCAAAAAGGCCGGTGCGCAGGCAAAAGTCAGCTCGATCCACGTCAATGCCTGGTTCGGTGAATACGACAAATTGTCCATGACTCGCATCTTCCTCCAACGGGAATTCGGCCTCGATGCGGCGCGGGATACGGACGTGATTCTCTATTCCGGCGATTCGCCCAATGACGAGCCGATGTTCGCCGCTTTCCCATTGTCCGTGGGCGTTGCCAACATCAAAGCCTTCGAGCACAGGCTAGTGTCGAAACCGACCTATGTGACACAAGGTCATTCGGGCGACGGCTTCGTCGAGTTGGCCGATCTGCTTCTTGCCAATCGCGCAGGAGCGCGCTGACATGCCGTTCCTGCCATCGCAAATTCACACGGAATGACGCCATGAGCCACAGCGACGAGCAAGTGGAAGTCCGGGTTGCCTGGCTCTATTTCATGGAGAACCTGACGCAGGCCGATATTGCCGAAAGGCTCGGGATGACCCGCCTTCGCGTCAACCGCATGCTCGTCGAGGCGCGAACGAGCGGTCTCGTCGGCATCACGCTCAATTCGCGGTTCGCGAGCTGCATCTCTCTTGAGCAGACGCTGACTGGCGAATTCGGCTTGAAGGACGCCATCATCGTGCCGACCCCGGCCGATCCTGATCTCGTGCCAGTCTTGCTCGGCCAAGCCGCCGGCGAGTACCTTTCGAACCACTTGGAAAACAATGCTGTCACCGGCTTGGGCGTCGGGTGGGGCGCGACTTTGCGCGAGACGATTCGCCATACGCGCGCAGGCCGCTATCCCGATCTCTGCGTCAATTCCATGATGGGCGGGCTGACACACGGCCTCGAACTCAACACGTTCGAGACTGCGAGCGGACTGGCGAACCGGCTCAACGCGCAATGCCAGTATCTGGCGGCACCCATTTACGCCGGTAGTCCCGCGTCCCGCGACACGATCTTGTCGCAGGACGTCTTTCGCGAGACCTTCGACCGGATTTCAACGAACGATGTCGCCGTTCTGAGCATCGGCGATCTCTCGGAGCGTTCGCTGCTCGTCAGGTATGGACTTCCTCGCGACGTCACAACGGATGCATTGCGCTCGAAGGGCGCTGTCGGCGATATCATGGGACAGTTCTTCGACGAAAGCGGAATGCCTGTCGA
>NZ_JBFUKD010000660.1:0-2015 GCF_056401005.1 Microvirga sp. P4_G7
GCCTTCGTCACTGTGCAGCAATCCTTCAATTGGCTGGTCGAGAACTATCCGCGTCTGGCGGACTGGACCGCCTCCGCCAATCGTGTCGCCGGACTGATCGTCTCGCTCGACCGACTCGAATTGGCGGAGAAGCCAGGTGCCGGCCACATCGCCCACACCGAGGGGGACGATGTCCCGGCGCTCACGCTGCGCGATGTGTCGGTGACGCTCGATGACGGGACCGCGGTCGTCGGTGAGACGAAGGTCACGATAGAGCCGGGCGAGAAAGTCCTGGTGGTTGGCGAATCCGGCGCCGGAAAAAGCACGCTCATCCGGGCAATCGCGGGGTTGTGGCCTTGGGGCGGTGGCGAGATCTCCATTCGCCGTGGCGCGAAGCTCTTTTTCATGCCGCAGAAACCCTATGTGCCGATCGGGCCCTTGAAGCGTGCCGTCGCCTACCCGAACCCAGCGGAGAGCCTTTCCGACGACGACGTTCGTGGTGCGCTGGAGGATGCGGGCCTGGAGCATCTGACGGAGAAGATTCACGACGACGAGGTTCCGTGGGAACGAACGTTGTCCGGCGGGGAACAGCAGCGCCTGGCCTTCGCGCAACTGTTCATTCAGCGACCTGACATCATCGTGATGGACGAGGCGACCTCGGCCCTGGATCCGACGACACAAGAAATTTTGATGAGGCGAATTTCCGAACGCCTTCCGGATGCCGCCGTCATCAGCGTCGGGCATCGGCCCGAGCTGGAAGCATTCCACGACAGGCGCCTCGTTCTGGCACGGCGGAAGGATGGCGCGAAACTGGTCGCTGACGAAGTTCTTTCCCCGCGCACCTTCGCGCTTCGACGGGCATTCGCGCTGTTGTTCAAGCGTCCGATCAACGTCGACGAAGGTTCCCCACGAACAGAACGCTCAAGCCTAAAACAAGCAAACAATTCCGATACAAATTCGGGAACAGCCAATAGTAATAAGCGTTAGCACGGTGCGTCCAATTGAGGCGCTTAAGCAATACTACTTGCACTTCAGGAGATACAACATGCTGAAGAAGCACATTGCGGGCTGCCTTGTTGCAACCGCTTTCATCGCAGCGCCTGCTATGGCGCAAACGTCACCGACTTCGCCGACACAGTCTTCGCCGATGCCTTCTTCGCAGACGCAGGCTCCTTCGAGCACAATGTCGGGTCAGTTCATGACCAAGATCGAGATGGGCCAGGTCATGGCATCCGACTTGATCGGTACGAAAGTGGTCGGTGCGAACAACGAGTCGATTGGTGAAGTGAACGACGTCATCATGGACCGCGACGGAAAGGCCGTTGCTGCGATCATCGGTGTCGGCGGATTCCTCGGCGTCGGCGAACGTGACGTCGCCGTTCCGTTCAACTCGCTCGAGTTCGCGACGCGCGATCAGGCCCGCGCGCTCGACGGTAAGAACCCGACGACGACCGGCTCGACGACCACAGGCGCGACCACCGCTAGCCCAAGCGCACCGAGTGCATCAGGTAGCATGAGCACGGCGGATACGAGCCAGCCCGAACGCGTCATCCTGCGCATGACGAAGGAACAGCTTCAGACTGCGCCGGCTTTCGACAAGAAGGGCTAAATCGCGCCCGGCCTACCGACGCCCGGTCCCAGCGGCCGGGCGTCGACGTTCGCGTGCGGCGTTTTGGCACCGAACTACTTCTTACGCTGGCACGTTCACCTACAGGCGGTTCCCGCTTTGAAGTGTGGTGGACATGAGCACGACTAGCGAAAATGAGACTATTCTTGCCCTTCAGGACCTCCCGCCGGAGTTCCTTCGCTCTCTTTCAAGCGCCCATCCCAGCGACGATCCACGTGTTGCGTCCATGCTCAGCGGCATGGTTGTCGAGCGCCAGCAGGACGAGGTGATCTGCCCGCTCTTGTTGCAGCGACATCTGGTCGTACCCGGCCACGGTGGCGGAAACTTCTCGCTTACAGGTAAGATGTAATCGCGAGGTCGGCGCGAATGGGAAATCCCAATCCGGATATCGGACAATCACTGCAAATCC
>NZ_JBFUKD010000661.1:0-2010 GCF_056401005.1 Microvirga sp. P4_G7
GCCGTGGCTCGAAGGGCGGAAAGAAGGGGGCGAAATCCTCCGCACGCAAACCGGCAGCGAAGAAAGCGACGGCACGCAAGTCCGCCGCCAAGAGCGCCAAGCCGGCTGCGAAGAAGACCGCCGCCAAGAAGACCGCCGCTAAGAAGACCACCGCCAAGAAGACCACGGCGAAGAAGTCCGCAGCCAAGAAGACCGCGGCTAAGAAGACCACCGCCAGAAAGACTGCCGCCAAGAAGACCACAGCGCGCAAGTCCGCTGCGAAGACGACGGCTCGTTCCGCGGCCAAGAAGACCACGGCTCGCAAGTCCGCAGCGAAGAAGACGACAGCTCGCTCCGCCGCGAAGAAGACCACGGCTCGCAAGACTGCCGCCAAGAAGACCACGGCGCGCAAGTCTGCAGCGAAGAAGACGACCGCCCGCAAGTCGGCTGCAAAGACGACCCGCGGCGCTGCCAAGCGTTCGACGGCCAAGGCCCGCACGACGCGGACGGCGGCTCGTTCGACCAAGAAGACTGCCGCTCGTTCGTCGAGCCGCGGCAGCGTAAAGAGCACCACGAAGGCCCGTGCCACCGCCCGTAAGACCGCGGCGAAGAAGGGCACGAAGCGCGCCGCTGCTGCTTCCAGCCGTACCTCGGCGACGAAGAAGTCCGGCAAGGTCGGCGCCAAGCGCCCGAGCGCTCGTCGTCGTCCGACGAAGCGCTAAGCGATCGCGAGGTCGCCTCGACGATCGTTTCAGCGAGGCGTCCACGTACAAAACCGCCCGGTGCGAGCCGGGCGGTTTTTTTGTCGGCGCACCCTATCCTGATCTATCGACCGGTGGGCGTACCATCCTCGTCGCCCCAATAGGGCGACGCATTGTAATAGCGATGAACGTGCTCCTCCCATTCCCGATCGTAGGAGGCGTCGTGCCCTTCCGCATTCCGACGCGGTGCGCCGCGGAGCTGATCCTCGGTCAGATTCAGCTCATACGCATCGAGCTGGGTGTTGTATTTGAGCACACCCCAGGGAAGCGTGTAGTATTCCTCACCGAGCCCCATGAAGCCGCCGAAGCTCATGACGGAATAGGCAACCTTGCCGGAGCGCTTGTCGATCATGACACGCTCGATCGTACCGATTTTCTCGCCGTCCGAACGGCGCACCGGCGTGCCCTCGACCTTGTCGCTGGCGATCAGACTTTGCGTCTCCCGCAGACTAGCGTTCTGTGACGTCGTCTCCATCGTCGTGCTCCTTTCACTCTGGCGGGCCAACGCACAAGGGAAAACGCCGGTTCCGAACGGTCGGATGTCGGTCGCCGCACGCCGCTATTTCAGTGCTCCAGATGACGCGCTAGGCTGGGGCATGATCCCGATTCGCTGGATGGTTCTGAGCTTTTCTCTCGTCTTCTGCGGCCACGCCTGGTCGCAAGACAAAGGGACTTTGACGCCAAGGACTTTGCCGCCGATCGCCAATCCGCAGGATCCTCGGATTCCTGCCAAGGAGCTTTTCGGTCGAGCGACGAAACCCGCCGCCTTCGATCCCCGCTCCGTCGGAGGGTACGCGCGGGGATGCGTAGCCGGCGCCGAAGCGCTCCCGATCGACGGCGAGACGTGGCAGGTGATGCGACTGTCCCGCAATCGCAATTGGGGACATCCACGGCTTGTTGCGCTTCTCGCTCGCGTGTCCGCTGAACTTCCACGCGTCAACGGCTGGCCCGGTCTCCTGGTCGGTGACATGTCGCAACCTCGCGGCGGGCCGATGTTGACCGGGCATGCTTCGCACCAGCTCGGTCTCGATGCGGATGTATGGCTGACGCCGATGCCGAACCGCCGGCTTTCACGGGTCGCGCGTGAGGAGCTTTCGGCGACAGACATGGTGCGACCCGATCTGCTCGACATCGACCCGACGACCTGGACGCCGCAACACCTGCCGCTGATCCGCGCGGCCGCCAAGGAGCGCGAGGTGGCGCGGGTTTTCGTCAACCCGGCCATCAAGCGCGCGCTGTGCCGCGAAGCCGGCGCCGAGCGGGGTTGGCT
>NZ_JBFUKD010000662.1:0-2008 GCF_056401005.1 Microvirga sp. P4_G7
CGGTTCGCACGCCCCGCCTGAACTTCTTCAAGAAGGGAATTTCGGTCGCGGCCGACGGGAGACAGGTCGGTCGCGCCTTCGTGGAAAGCTGCGGTGAGGCCTGGTGCCAGACGATGGTGAAAGTCGAGGCCAACCTGCTGAAGGCGTTCGGAAGCTCGTCGCTCGCGACCTTTGAGTATCCGGTCAGCGCGGATGAGTCCGTGGCCTTGACCGTGCCTTTGGATGGCTTTGTGAAGGCCATCGGCGAATTGAGGTCGGCCGTAGGTCTCAGTCCTGCTGTCGCGTCTCTGCCGCCGGCTCGTACCGATCAGCCGTCACGACTTGGGACGCTCGTGGGCAGTTCGCCGCTCGAGTACACATTGCAGATGAAAACGGTGCCGTCCGACGCGCCGACGACGCAGGCGAACCTATGGGGAGAGCCGCTGCGCCAATGTCTTGGCGAGCCCGCTTCGAAAGACGTCAAAGTAACCTCGGACCTGGAAATCTTCGATAACGCCAGCTTCGATAAATGGCTTGCGGGCACGAAAGCTTGTTCGCCTTATTCAGTGCTCTGGATAAGCCGAAAACAGCCGGACCAAAAGAATCTGGCGAACCAGCGTGCGGACGAGCTCGGTTTCTATGCGGTGTATCAAGCCGTTAAAGATTCCTTCCCGAAGGAAAACATCGTTTTCACGTCCGATTCCGGTGTTCCCGTGTCACCGACATCGAACGCCCTTCGTGCGGCGAGCCCGCTCGCTCCAACGCCTCGCGCGATGGACGTCGCGCCGAAGTAGCCAGAACCTTGATTGTTCGCAGTCCCGTCACTCCGCCGGCGCCTCGACCGGGGCCTTACGGCCCAGAGTCGCGTGGGTCAGGGCGAGGGCGATCACGGCGCAGGCCGTGATTCCGATGACCATAGGCAGTGGTTTCCCGTCGAAGAAGACGCCGGACAGGCCCATTGCACTGGCGCCGATGGCGAAGTGCAACGTGCCCATCAAGGCCGATGCGGTGCCCGCGATCTTGCCGTGATCTTCCATCGCCAGCACGGATGTCGTCGGAATGACGAGGCCGAGAAAGCCGTACCCGACGAAGAGGAACGACGCGAGGATCGGAAGCGATTGCAGGCCGGCCATCATGACGACAGCGAGCGCCACCATGACCGTGGCATAGGCCGATACCGCCACGCGGACGACGCGACGCAATCCGAAGCGCTCCGACAGCGTTCCGGTCAACTGCGACATGGCGAAAAAGGCGACGGCGTTGACGGAGAAGAAGACGCTGTAGAGGGACGGCGACAAGCCGTAATGGTCGATCAGGATGAACGATGAGCTGGCGAGATAGACGAAGAAGCTCGAAATGCCGAAGCCGCCGATAAAGGTGAGGCCGAGGAAGTTTCGATCGCGCAGCAGGAAGCGATACCCGGCGAGCGCGCTCTTGAACGAGCTGCCGATGCGGTGCTCCCGCGGGCGGGTCTCCTTCAGAGAGGTCGCCAGAAGGATGAGGGCGATGAAGGCCGCGATGGTCACAGCCCAGAAGACTGCGCGCCAGCCGAAGAACGCGATGATGAAGCTGCCCGTGAGCGGCGCGAGGATCGGCGAAATGCTGAACACCAGCATCAAGAGCGACATCAGCCGCGCCGCTTCCGTCCCGGTGTGCAGATCACGCACGATAGCGCGCGGGACGACCATGCCGGGACAGGCGCCGAAACCTTGCAGGAGCCGGAAGGCGATCAGCCATTCGATATCCGGCGCAAGAGCGGAACCGATACTGCCGATCACGAACAGAAACAGGCCGAAATAGAGAGGAATCCGTCGGCCGACCATGTCCGAGATCGGACCGATGATGATCTGACCGAATCCCATGGAGAGAAAGAAGATGAGGAGACTCATCTGGACCGCGACATTGCTCGCGCCGAGATCCGCGCCGATGGTCGGCAGCGCCGGCAGATACATGTCGATGGCGAACGGCCCGATCGCCGACAGAAGGCCGAGAATGGCCGCGTTGCGGAGGAAGTGAAGCGTCATGGAAC
>NZ_JBFUKD010000663.1:0-1980 GCF_056401005.1 Microvirga sp. P4_G7
GGTCACAAGCCGCACAATTCGCAACGACGTCTACCAGGACGCGTTGCGCGCGGCTGAATCGACGTTGCGCAACTCCCGTAAGAAATGAGCGACTCGGGCTCGCCTTACAATACAGTCTATGAAAAGCTTATTCTTAGGGATGATGACCTCGTAGGGCTCATCTCCTACGCGCTATACAAACAACGCAAGCGCTCGTGGGTGATTGATTTCAAGAGTCAGAAAGGTCGTGCGCCCCGAGATGACGAGGCGAACAGCTATCTCATTGGAGAAACAACTTCCTCTCGTCTCAATGATTATCGTCAGCAAGCCGAAGCCATTTTGGGCTCCTATGCGGACCAAGTCATAAAGAGTGCCACGCCCGATATCCAGAAGAACGCCATCGCAGGAAAAATCGAACGGTCCTTGGCTTGGTATCAACAAATACCCGGCGGTGTGGTTGCCGGCCTTTCCTATACTGTTTTCCTCGTCTGCCTCGTGCTTGCTCTCAAATATGCGGGAATCGATCTTCTCAGCATTCTCAACGCAGCGGGCAAGGGCTAGAACAGCGACAGCTGACCTGCGTTCTTTCCTGGCGCTTGAAAGAGGTCGGTGCGCAATTTCAAACGCTGCTTGTTGTAGCCGAGACGTTCCGTCGCGGCTTCGAAGCGTCGTCCGATGATCCAGGCGAAGGGGCCGACACCCGTTTGCCGAACCCCCCATTCCGCATCGTAATCCTTGCCGCCACGGGCATCCTGCAAGAGCGAGAACACATGTTTGAGCTTGTCCGGATAATGCTCGATGAGCCAATCGCGCATGAGATCCTTGAGGTCGTGCGGCAGGCGCAGGAGCACGTAGCCCGCCTCGCGAGCGCCGGCCTGATGGGCGGCCTTCAGGATCGCCTCGATCTCGTGGTCGGTAATGGCGGGGATGATGGGCGCGACGAGGACGCTGACGGGAATGCCGGCCTCCGCCAATTTGCGAACCGTCTCGAGCCGTTTTGCCGGGGATGCTGCCCGTGGTTCCATCTTGCGGGCGAGCTTGGGATCGAGCGTGGTGATCGAGATGGCGACCTTGGCGAGCTGCCGGTCGGCCATCTGCGCCAGGATGTCGATGTCTCTGGTGACCAGCGCCGATTTCGTCACGATACCGACGGGATGGCTCGTCCGGTGGAGGACCTCCAGGATACTGCGCGTGATGCGCAAATTGCGCTCCAGCGGCTGGTAGGGATCGGTGTTCGATCCCATTGCGATGACTTTCGGCTTGTATCCTTTCGTCGCGAGCTCCTTTTCCAACAGCTCCGGCGCGCTCGGCTTGGCGAAAATCTTGGTCTCGAAGTCGAGCCCAGACGACAATCCCTGGAAGGCGTGGGTCGGACGCGCGAAACAATAGACGCAGCCGTGTTCGCAGCCCCGATAAGGGTTGATCGACTGATCGAAGCCGATATCGGGCGAATCGTTCTTGGCGATGATGGTGCGCGGTTTCTCGACGATCACCTCGGTTCGAAGAACCGTKTCCTCCTCTTCGCCGTCCCACCCGTCGACGAAAGTCTCCCGCAGCGCGACTTCGAATCGCCCGGTCGGGTTCGACACGGCGCCGCGCCCACGCCGCAWCTCGCCTTCGACGCGGTGGGCGGGATCGACCGCCCGCTGCAACGCGGCCTCGGTCGCCTCCTGGGGATTACGGGCGACGGGAAAGGGCCGTCGTCCCTGCCGCTGCGATTCAGGCGATGGGGCGCGCTGCGCGACGCTCCGCCGGTGCGGTTCGCGGGGAGCGATCTCGTTCTGCCTCGGGCGAGCGTCGCCTTCGAGATAGAAACCGGTCGTCGGGTAGGGCACTTGAGCGTTTGCCGGAGCGGACATAGCGGGCCTCGAACGAATCCACATGAGAACGTAACAAGAACAAAGAACAAAACTGGAACGAGATCAAGGCCGCTTTGAGGCGGCATTATGAAGCGCTATGGTGTTCACATGATCTCTGTTCTCATTCGCGTGAAGCACGGGC
>NZ_JBFUKD010000664.1:0-1973 GCF_056401005.1 Microvirga sp. P4_G7
CTGCAGGAAAACAACCATATCGTCATCATCGACGGGGCGACCGGAAAGGTCGAAGCCCACTTCCCGGCCGGCACAGTCGATCTTGCGGCCATCGACACGAAGAAGGACGGCAAGATCGACCTCAGTGGATCGATGAAGGCCGTGCCACGCGAGCCGGACGCGGTCCATTGGCTCGATACCACCCGGCTTGTCACTGCGAACGAGGGCGATTGGAAAGGCGGGACACGCGGTTTCACCATTTTCAACAAGGACGGCTCGGTCGCCTACGAATCCGGCGCATCGCTGGAGCACGAGGTCGTTTCGCTCGGTCACTATCCCGACAAGCGCAACAAAAAGGGCGTCGAGATCGAAGGCCTCGAAGTGGCCCAGTTCGGCAAGGATCGCCTGATTTTCGTCGGCGCAGAGCGCGCCTCCGTCGTGGGCGTCTATCGCGATACGGGCGCGGCGCCCGAGCTGCTGCAGGTTCTTCCCACCGGCATCGGGCCTGAAGGTCTGTTGGCTATCCCAGGGCGCAATCTCTTCATCGCCACGAGCGAGACCGACCTCCACGGCGAAGGCGGCGTCGGGCCGCATGTGATGGTCTATCAAAGGGCCGAACGGTCGGCGCCGGCCTACCCGACCATTCGTTCGACCAATAGTGCCCAAGGCCTCCCGATCGGCTGGGGCGCCCTCTCGGGCCTCGCCGCCGACGCCTCGCAGCCGGGCAAGCTCTACGCGGTGACCGACAGCGTCTATGATGGCGCACCGCGTATCCTCACGATCGACGCGCGGACCAACCCTGCCCGGATCATCAGCGAAATGCTCGTCACCCGTAACGGCAGCACCGCCGAGAAGCTCGACCTTGAAGGGATTGCGATCGCCGCAGATGGTGGATTCTGGCTCGCTTCCGAGGGCAACCTCGAAAAGGGCATGAACAACCTCCTGCTCAAGGTCGACTCCAAGGGCGCCATACAGGACGAGATCAAGTTGCCCGCCGATCTCGAAAAGGGCGCCAAGAATTACGGCTATGAGGGCGTGACGGTGTCGGGTTCCGGAAACGAGGAACGCGTCTGGGTCGCGGTACAGCGGGAATGGGCAGAGGATGACAAGGGGACGGTAAAGCTCCTTGCCTATAAGCCTTCCGACAAGAGCTGGAGCGGCGTCCGTTACCCCCTCGACAAGACCACAACGGGTTGGGTCGGATTGTCCGAGATCACGGCGACCGGCGACAGGTTCATCGTCATCGAACGTGACAACCAGATCGGCGACAAGGCCAGGATCAAGACGCTCTATTCGATCGCCGCATCCGACATGAAACCAGCAGCTCTGGGCGAAGCCCTGCCGCTTGTGAAGAAGACGCTGCTTCGCGATCTCCTGGGCGACCTCAAGGCGCCGAAGGGCTACGTCCTCGACAAGGTCGAAGGCTTCGCGGTCGATGCGGCAGGCGACGCCTACATCGTCACCGACAACGACGGCGTCGACAATTCCTCCGGCGAGACGCAGTTCATCAGGCTCGGTAAGTTCTGACCAAGGCAGACAACGAAAAGGCCGCTCGGGTGAGCGGCCTTTTTTTATTCCGTGCAGGTGGTTAGGTGCGCTTCTTCGCTTTTCGCGAGAGCATATTGAGAACCTCGACCAGGGCCGAGAACGCCATCGCGCTGTAGATGTACCCCCTGGGAACGTGGGCACCGAAGCCTTCGGCGATGAGGGTCATGCCGATCATCAAAAGGAAGCCCAGAGCCAACATCACGATGGTCGGGTTCCGCTTGATGAAATTCGCCAGCGGATCCGCTGCAAACAACATCACGGCGACGGCGACCACGACGGCGACCACCATGATCGGAATATGATCCGTCATGCCGACCGCGGTGATGATGCTGTCGATCGAGAACACCAAGTCGAGAACCAGGATCTGACTGATCGCCGTGGCAAAGCCGAGATGGGGCTTCTTGTTTTCGAACATGTCCGACTCGTCGCCTGGATCCACACTGTGG
>NZ_JBFUKD010000665.1:0-1972 GCF_056401005.1 Microvirga sp. P4_G7
TCGTGGGCCTGGTCGCAGGCCAGGGCATATTTGATCATGGCTTCGAGATAAGGATTTAATAGCGCCAGGCCAAGGGCTTATCGTCCAATCAGGCCGTTTTCGCCCGCACCTGTTGCGGAAGCGACGCGATGTCGATCTCGAACGGACGCCCGTTCTTAAGGGTGGGAATGCGATTTCGCGCATCCGTCACGAGGTTCGGATCGATTTTTGCCAGGATCACGCCCGGTTCCGATCCGGCTTCGGCGAGCACGCGGCCCCACGGATCGACGATGATGGAATGCCCGAAGCTCTCCCGACCGTCCTCGTGCATTCCGCCCTGCGCGGCCGAGATCATGAAGGATCCCGTCTCGATGGCGCGGGCTCTTTGCAAAATATTCCAATGCGCCTCGCCGGTCTGTTTCGTGAAACAGGCCGGCGCCGACAGGAACGATGCGCCGTTCTCCGCAAGCGCACGATAGAGTGCCGCGAAGCGCACGTCGTAGCAGATCGTCATGCCGAGAAGCCCCCACGGCGTCTCGGCCAGAACGGCGCGGTTGCCGCCGGTATAGGTCGCCGATTCGCGCCAGCTCTCGCCGTTGGGAAGATCGACGTCGAACAAATGGACCTTGTCGTATGTGGCGACAATATCTCCGTCCGAACCGATGAGGAATCCGCGATTGGCGATCTTGTCGCCGGCCTTCACCGCGATCGAGCCCAAATGGATGATCGTGCCGCGTTCCCGCGCAACCTCCCGGAGCGCTGCGAGAGTCGCATCCTCTTCCTGGGGACGAACCTTGGCGAGCATGTCTGCTTTCGAGCGCTCCACCAGCGACGTCATTTCGGGCGTCTGGACGAAATCCGCCCCCTTATCCACGGCCTCGCGCACCAGCGCGACCGCCGCATCCCGATTGGCGAGCGGATCACGTCCGGAGCGCATCTGGACGCAGGCGGCGGTGAAGGTCTGGGTCATCTGATCGGTTCCTCAAGCCGCCAGAGCGGCGTCGAGTTCGCCCCTGGCGTCGAGCGCATGGAGGTCGTCGGAGCCGCCGACGTGACGGGAATCGATGAAGATCTGCGGCACGGTCGTGCGACCACCTGCCTTCTGGATCATCTCGGCCCGGGCAGCCGGCGTCTTTTCGATGTCGATTTCAGTGAAAGCGGCGCCTTTCGCAGTCAGCAGCGCCTTCGCCGACGAGCAATAGGGGCACCAGCTCTTCGTATAGATCGTAATGGCGGGCATCAGTAACTCTTCTCATTGCGTCCGGAGGATATAGGGATCCTCATACCGCCGCGACAACTCTCGCGAAGGCGAGAATATCGACCTGCCGCGCGCCGGCGCGCAAGAGGGCGCGGGATGCCGCATTGGCGGTCGATCCTGTGGTCAGCACATCGTCGATGAGGAGAATGTGCCTGTCGCGGAGCAAATGGCGCGCCGCCTCGGGCACCCGAAAGGCGCCCTGGAGGTTGAGCTGGCGCTGCGCTTTCGTCAGCCCGACCTGCTGTCGCGTACGCTTGACCCTGGCGAGAAGCCCGGGATCGCACCGAACGCCGCTCTGGTGCGCGATCACCTGGCCGAGCGCCATGGCCTGGTTGAACCGCCGCCGCCACAGACGCCAGCGATGGAGCGGCACCGGAACGATGAAATCCGCATCCGCGAGGAGTTCCCGCCCCGCCCGCGTCATCATTCCTCCGAGGGCCCGCGCCAGCTCGGGCCGGTCGGCATATTTGAGCCTGTGCACGAGGAGGCTCGCAACCGCGTCATAATGGGCGACAGCCCTGGCGCGCTCGAAAACCGGCGGATCGGCGATCGCCGCGGGAGACAGGAGCGGCGTTCCGAGATCGACCCCGAAAGGCGTCCCGAGACGCTCGCAAAAGGGTCTTTCGATAAAGCGAACCTGCGACCAGCAGGCCGCGCACAAGGTATGCGCCTCGCTCGTCGCGGCTTGGCAGGCGATACAGCTCGGCGGATAGACGAGGCCGAGCAGCGCCGATC
>NZ_JBFUKD010000666.1:0-1970 GCF_056401005.1 Microvirga sp. P4_G7
GGTACGGGCCTGTCGTTCAAGAGGACGCGACCGTCAGCAATTCTCGCGCCGAAGCGAGCGGCGTCACCCAGAAATGTCAGCACGAATGGCGTTGCAGGGTGATCTTGCACTTCGTCCCCATCACCGATTTGCTCGAGGCGGCCCTCGTTGAGGATAGCAACCCGATCCGCCAGTTCGAGTGCCTCATCCTGGTCGTGAGTGACGAAAATCGTCGTCTGACCGGTCCGTTCGTGGATGTCGCGCAGCCAGCTTCGAAGATCCTTTCGGACCTTGGCGTCGAGGGCGCCGAACGGCTCGTCGAGGAGAAGAACGCGCGGCTCGACCGCAAGGGCGCGCGCGAGCGCGACGCGCTGGCGTTGGCCGCCCGAGAGTTGGTTTGGAAACCGGCGCTCGTAACCTGACAACTGCACCAAATCGAGAAGCTCCGAAACCCGCCGGCGAATCTCTCGCCCCGCCGGTCGGCGTGCACGTTCGCGAGCACGCAAACCATATGCGATGTTGTCGGCGACGTTGAGGTGTCTGAACAATGCGTAGTGCTGAAAGACAAACCCGATCTGACGTTTCTGAACCGGCAACAGAGTGGCATCCTGTCCGCCAATGAACACGCGCCCCCTTTCCGAGGTTTCCAAACCGGCGATGATACGCAGGAGCGTCGTCTTCCCGGATCCCGACGGTCCCAGCAACGCGACAAGCTCGCCCGATCTTACTGTGAGATCGACATCGCGTAGCGCGGCAGTCTCGCCGAACGCCTTGCTGATCTCCGCAACTCGAACTTCCAAACAGGCGCTCCTCTCAATGGGCGGGTCGACCTGAAACCATGTCGCCGAAGCGCCATTCCAGGAACGATTTGGCCGCGAGCGTGACGATCGCCAAGCAAGCAAGCAGTGACGCGACTGCAAAGGCGGCGACGAAATTGTACTCGTTGTAGAGGATTTCGACATGCAGCGGCATCGTGTTCGTGAGGCCTCGAATGTGCCCTGACACCACCGACACTGCGCCGAATTCTCCCATGGCACGAGCATTGCAGAGGAGGACACCGTAGAGAAGAGCCCAACGAATGTTCGGCAACGTCACCGTCCAGAACGTCCGCCATCCCGAAGCGCCGAGGGTCAAGGCTGCCTCTTCCTCCATCGTCCCCTGCTCCTGCATGAGTGGGATGAGTTCGCGCGCGACGAAGGGAAATGTGACGAATGTCGTGGCCAATACGATTCCCGGAAGAGCGAATGCAATCTTGATGTCGTGCGCCATCAGCCATGGACCCAGCAATCCTTGCGCACCAAAGAGGAGTAGATAGATCAACCCAGCGACGACTGGAGACACAGAGAACGGTAAGTCGATGAGTGTCATCAATACACTCTTGCCTGGGAAGTCGAACTTGGTGATTGACCACGCGGCGGTCAATCCGAACACTGCGTTCAGCGGCACGGAAATGGCGGCGACCAACAGCGTCAGGCGGATCGCGTCGCGTGCGTCCGGCTCCTGGAAAGCGGCAAGATACGTGGCGAATCCTCGGCTGAAGGCTTGCGTGAAAACGACGACAAGCGGTAAGACCAGAAAGAGCGCCAGAAAGGCTATCGCAAGCCCGATCGCCACAACCCGCGTCGTACGGTTCTCGGTTACGACACTCGGCGTGCCCTGCTGCAAGCGTGTGTCAGACATAGCCGAACCTCCGCCGGCTCCAGCCCTGGATCAGATTGATGGCGAAAAGCGTCGAAAACGAAATTGCCAACATGATGGTCGCGATGACCGTGGCCCCCACATAGTCGTATTCAGACAATTTGATCACGATCAGAAGGGGCACGATCTCGGACACGTATGGCAGATTTCCCGCGATGAAGATCACGGATCCGTATTCACCGACGGCGCGTGCGAAGGCGAGCGCGAATCCCGTCAGGATCGCCGGTATCAAGGGAGGTAGAATAACGCTCCACAACGTCCTGGCACGAGAAGCGCCGAGCGTTGCGGAAACT
>NZ_JBFUKD010000667.1:0-1969 GCF_056401005.1 Microvirga sp. P4_G7
GGGCTGAACGGAGCGGTGGCTGGCGAGATGGGCGTCCCCGTGATCATGGCGAGCGGCGATGACGTGTTTGAAGCCGAGATGGCGGACTATTTCCCGCAAGCGACGTTCGCATGCGTCAAGACCGCCATAGGGGCGAACTGCGCCGACAGTCTTTCCCCGCGCTCCGCTCGCGAGCTGATCGGCGCAGCAACGACGGCAGCGGTGAGGCGAGCTTCGACCATCAAACCCGTCACTCTCGGATCGTCGCTCGAGTGCGAGGTCCGGATGAATACGACGGCGATGGCGGACCTTGTTTCCATAGTTCCCGGTACTCGTCGGATAGACGGACATGGCGTCGGGTTCACGGCACAGAGTGCACTCGGTGTACTCCGCATGCTCGGAACCATGTCTGCCATGGTGCAATCGCTCCGGTGAACCGAAAAACTGCAATCGGCGACCGAATACGGCCCTCTACTCGCGGAGTTGGTGAGCTTTCAATCGATCGCTCATCAACACTCGGAACACTCGAGCATGTAGACTAACGTCAAAGAAGACGGTTTTCGACGTCCGATGAGGCAATATTAGGCGATTCGATGCGCTCGATTTCGAAGAAAAGACCACAATTCGCACCCTCTCCCTCGGATCAGCATCAGCAAGTGTCAATAAAATTTGCCCCGGGAATTCTGTAACCTCTGAATTTTGCCACTCTATTTCAGTGATCCGGTTCCGTCGGAGACGGGAAAAACCTAAATCATGAACGATTCGACGACGCCTTGCATTGAGGGGCTATCCCAATGCTAATGTGATTTCCGGCATGCGGGCTGTTTCCTCTTGCATTGTAACCGGGCGCTCAGTTTAAGTAGCGGACTCGCAAAAACGAGGGACACCATATGCCGGAGGGATATTATGGAATGTCCACGCTGCTCGCAGATCAGCCCGATGGGTGCTCGCTATTGCAGCGAATGTGGAGCCCCGCTGCGACCTGAGCATTCCCCTCTCAGCGACCCTGTTAAGGTCACGTTCGGAACCGGGGAATTCAAACCGACGACGATCTTGTTCGCGGACATCGTTGCTTCGACCGAACTTGTCTCCGATCTCGACCCCGAAGAGGCGATGCATCGACTTGCACCCGCGGTCGCATTGATGCGCCGCGCCGTCGAGCGATCCGGTGGCACGATCATGCACATGCTGGGCGATGGCATCATGGCGGTCTTCGGTGCGCCGCGTGCCCAGGAAGGGCACGCTCTGATGGCGTGTCGGGCCGCTCTGGCCATCCAAAGCGAGTTTCCCACCCGTGCGGGCGGCCCCTCCGTACGTGTCGGCCTGCATTCGGGAACAATCGTATCAGAAACCAACCTGCCCGGTATGATCAACGAGCGCGAAGCCTACGGGGTGGCGATCCACATCGCCAGCCGCATGCAGTCGTTGGCCGATCCGGGCAAGATACTCCTCAGTGAGGATTGCTACCAATTGGTCCGTCGGTTTTGCACCGCAAGGAGCATCGGGCGGCGCAGCGTTCGCGGGATCTCTCAGGAAATTGAAGTCTACGAACTTCATGACCTCACCTCGCACGTGCCCGATCCATCGCTGGCCGATTCAGCTCTTACGAAGTTTCTTGGTCGCGAGAAGGAAATCGCAATTCTCGAGAGTTCTCTGCGAAGGATGCAGTCAGGTGAGGGTCATATCGTCGGCATATGCGGCGCCCCGGGTAGCGGGAAATCGCGCGTTTGTTACGAGTTTCTCCAGCATTGCCGTGAACTTCGCATACCGACGATCGAGGTCAGAACACAGCCATATGGAAGCGCGACGCCTTTCCAACCGGTGTTGGAAATCATGCGCATTCTTTTCGGAATCCAGCCGAGCGTTGACGCGTCTCACGCGCGGGATCGAGTGGCAACGAGCCTGGCGAGGATAGGTCCGAATCTCGATGGCACCTACGAACTCATTTGTGAATTCCTCGGAATCGCTGAGAACGCGGCGTCATCCGCCC
>NZ_JBFUKD010000668.1:0-1965 GCF_056401005.1 Microvirga sp. P4_G7
ACGCGCGCACCTGCTACGACCATTTCGCGGGACGATTGGGGACGGCGTTGGCGGATTCGCTCATCGCCCAGGACAATCTCATCCTGGCCGACGGGGCCGGGATCGTGACCGACCGCGGCAAGACGTTCCTGCAAGCTTTCGGGGTCCAAACCGGCGAGGATTCCAAGAGCCGTCGACCCGTCTGCCGAACCTGTCTCGATTGGAGCGAGCGGCGCCCTCACCTCGGCGGACGCCTCGGCGCTGCCTTGTGCATCCGGTGTTTCGATCTCGGCTGGGTCGAGAGGATCAAGGATAGTCGCGCGCTGTCCGTCACGTCGAGCGGCCGAACCGGCCTGACAGAAGCTTTTGGAATCGCATTCGACGCCGAGGGGATGGTCAGCGCTCGCGAATCCGCCTGACGAAATAGGCCCCCGACGCCCACAGGAAGGCCCCGATCACGCGGACCGGGTACAAGGTCGGCGTGTCGTGTGTGATCGGCGCGACCCAAGGCAGTCCGATGCTGCTGATGACCCACGACAGGATGACCGACACCGCAAGGGCGGCGATCGCCGCAATGAACACCTTGCCGAACTGGGTCGCCTTCCAGCCGAGCCAGACCGCAACGACGATCAGAATCGGATCGAAGGCCCCTGCAATCCAGACATGAAACGGAAGGGAGGGAGGCGTCACGCCTTCCACCAGGATTGCGGCAGGCTGATACGCCCCGCGGCGTCCTCGATCGCCTGCCCGACGGCAAACAGCGTCTCTTCATCGAAGGCGCGGCCGATCAACTGCAATCCGAGCGGGAGCCCCTGGGCATCGAGCCCGGCGGGGACTGCGAGACCCGGCAGGCCGGCCATGTTCACCGTCACCGTGAAGATGTCGTTGAGATACATCTCGACGGGATCGCCCGAGCCCTTCTCCCCGATGCCGAAGGCCGCCGTCGGCGTCGCCGGCGTCAATATCGCGTGGACGCCCTGCGCATAGACTTCCTCGAAATCGCGCTTGATGAGGGTTCGGATCTTCTGGGCTCGCACGTAATAGGCGTCGTAATAACCGGCGGACAGCACATAGGTGCCGATCATGATGCGGCGCTTCACCTCGCGGCCAAAGCCTTCGGCGCGGGTCTTCTCGTACATCTCGGCGACATCCCTTCCGGGGACGCGCAAGCCGTAGCGGACGCCGTCATAGCGAGCGAGGTTCGACGACGCCTCGGCCGGAGCGACGATGTAATAGGCCGGGAGCGCATATTTGGTGTGGGGCAATGAGACTTCAACGATCTCGGCCCCGGCCTCTCGCAGCCATTCCGCGCCCTGCCCCCAGAGCTTCTCGATCTCCGGCGACATGCCGTCGATGCGATATTCCTTCGGGATGCCGATCTTGAGGCCCTTTACACCGCGGGAGATCGCGGCCTCGAAATCTGGCACAGGCAGATCGGTGCACGTGGTGTCCTTGGCGTCCGGCCCGGACATCGATCGCAGCATGATCGCGGAATCGCGCACCGTGCGGCTGATGGGGCCCGCCTGGTCGAGGGACGAGGCGAATGCCACGGTGCCCCAGCGCGAGACGCGGCCATAGGTCGGCTTGATGCCGACCGTGCCCGTAAAGGCCGCCGGCTGGCGGATCGAGCCGCCGGTATCCGTCGCCGTCGCGGCAAGGCACAGATGGGCGGCGACAGCCGCTGCAGAGCCACCTGAGGAGCCCCCAGGCACCAGATGCGTTCCCTCGATCGCACCCGACGATGCCGCGCTGACATTCGAACCTTCGCGGCGCCAGGGTGAAACCACAGGCCCGAAGGCGCTGGTCTCGTTGGAGGAGCCCATGGCAAACTCGTCCATGTTGAGCTTGCCGAGCATGACGGCGCCGTCGTTCCAGAGATTCTGTGTGACGGTCGATTCGTAAGGCGGAGTGAAGGTCTTCAGGATGTTCGAGCCGGCTGTCGACACCACATCCTTGGTGCAGAACAGGTCCTTGATGCCGAGCGGA
>NZ_JBFUKD010000669.1:0-1964 GCF_056401005.1 Microvirga sp. P4_G7
GGGCTGTTCGAGCGGTTCCCGGTCGATGCTGTCTACGGCATGCACAACCGCCCGGGCATGCCCGTCGGCGAGTTCGGCGTTCCAGCTGGGCCCGTCATGGCCGCAGCCGATTTCTTCGAGATCGAGATCACCGGCAAGGGCTCTCATGCGGCGATGCCACATCTTGGTATCGACACCGTGGTCATCGCCGCCGAGGCGATCTCGGCACTGCAAACCATCGTGAGCCGCGAGGTGGATCCTCTGGATTCGGCTGTGATCAGCGTCACGCAGATCCAGGCGGGCGACAGCTGGAACGTGATTCCGGAGACCGTGAAGCTGCGTGGAACGCTTCGGTTCCTGACGCGCGAGGTCGGTGCCCAGGTTCGCGCGGCTATGGAACGGGTGGTCCAGGGCGTGGCGCTCACCCACGCGGCYACGGCCGCGATCCGTTTCGAGGCGAAGTTCGCCCCCACGATCAATGATCCCGGCGCGGCCGCGTTTGCGGCGGGCGTGGCGGAAGCGCTCGTAGGTGAGGGCAGGGTAGATCGAACTTTGCCGCCGTCGATGGGCAGCGAGGATTTCTCGTCCATGCTCGAAAAGCGACCGGGAGCCTATCTCTTGATCGGCGCCGGGTCGACCGATGGCGGGCGGGTCCTGCACGGCGTTCGTTACGACTTCAATGACGATGTGCTGGAGCTCGGCGCTCGATACTGGAAGACCCTCGTGGAGCGCGCGCTCCCTCTCTGACGGTCGGCGAGAGGCGGCCATAGCGTGAAGCTATCGCCGCCTCACAAAATGGGTCTTGTGAGGCAACTGGTCGGTGACCCATCGTGATGGGACAAGATGCAAACTGCCCGACATCAGAGCGAGGATCCGCCCGTGTATCGAAAGAACCAAATCAAATCACGCATTCAGAACGGCGAAGGCGTCTATGGTTGCTGGAACGGCCTCGGCAGCGCGTTCGTGACCGAAGTGATGGGGATCGCCGGTTATGATTTCATCATTTTCGATCACGAGCACGGACTCGGCGACCTGACGACGCTGGGGCAGCAATTCCAGGCTTTGCGTGGATCGACGACGACGCCGATCGTGCGGGTTCCCGGCCATGAAGCGGTCTACCTCAAGCGGGTCCTCGATCTCGGAGCCGAAGGGGTGATCATTCCAAACGTCAACACGGCTGAAGAGGCGAAGGCCGTAGTCGCTGCGTGCCTCTATCCGCCGCACGGCATCCGCGGCGCCGCTCCTTCCTCGATCCGCGCATCGAGCTTCGGCTTCATGGCGCCCGACTACGCCAAGACATCGGCCGATAACACGCTCGTCATCTGTCAGATCGAGTCCGTGCAGGGCGTCGAGAACGCCGCCGAAATCGCGGCGTTGCCCGGCGTCGATATGCTGTTCATCGGACCCTACGACCTTTCCGGATCGGCTGGATATCTCGGGCAGATGGACCATCCCGAGGTCGCCGCGCTCATCAAGCAGGTCGAGAAGGCTGCAAGGGCCGCCGGCAAGCCGCTCGGCACCATTCAGCGGCCCGGAACGAGCTGGAAACAGCTCTTCGAGCAAGGCTACACGATGGTTGCCGCCGGAAGCGATCTCAGCCGCCTGCGCGATGCCTGCATCGCCGACATGACGGCCTATCGCGAAGCCGCTGGCCATTGACGCACTGGCGAAGCATCTCCTGCACGATTGGCGGTGGCACCGTAACCTCGACGGTGCCATCAATAGGCGAGAGCTACCCTGAGCAGCCCGGAGCGGACTGAAGACTGAGCATGGTCACCTATCTCATCCGCCGATCGCTGCTGGTTCTCGTCGTCATTTGGGGCGTGATGACGATCATCTTCGTCCTGCAGAAGTTCGCCGGCGATCCTACATTGATTCTGCTGCCGTCCGATGCGACGGAAGAGGCCCGCCAAACACTCCAAAGCCAGCTCGGACTCGATCGTCCCGCACTCGAACAATACCTGACTTTTCTTGGACGCGTGGCG
>NZ_JBFUKD010000670.1:0-1956 GCF_056401005.1 Microvirga sp. P4_G7
GGGTGAGGATGAAGCGCAGCATGGCCCAAAACTGAAAAAGGCGGAGCGGCTTGAAGCCGCTCCGCCGGAGGTCGAGATAGAAGCCTTACTTACCCTTGATGTCCACGCCGTAGAAGGTGTGGCGACCGAAGGGGGAGAGCTTGAAGTCGACGACTTCCTTGCGAACGGGCTTCAGCTGCACGGCATGCGCGATGGTGAACCAAGGAGCCTGATCCTTGAAGATCACCTGAGCCTGCTTGTAGAGGTCGGTGCGCTGCTTCACGTCCGTCGTGACCTTCGCCTTGACGACGAGATCATCGAACGACTTGTTGCAGAACTTGGCGACGTTCGAGCCGTTGCCCTGCGCCGAGGCGCAGCCGAGCAGGGTGTGCAGGAAGTTGTCCGGATCGCCGTTGTCGCCGGTCCAGCCGAGCATGCCCATCTGGTGCTCGCCCGCCTGCATACGCTTGCGGTATTCGCCCCATTCGAAGCTCTTGATCTCAGCCTTCACGCCGATCTTGGCGAGGTCGGCCTGCATCAACTCGCCGATGCGCTTGGCATTCGGGTTGTAAGGACGCTGCACCGGCATGGCCCAGAGGTCGGTCTCGAGACCATTCGGATAACCGGCTTCGGCCAGGAGCTTCTTGGCGGCGGCCGGATCGAACGGATCGTCCTTGATCGAGTCGTTGTACGACCACATGGACGGCGGGATCGGGTTCTTGGCCGGAACGCCGCTCGACAGGAACACCGCGTCGACGATGGCCTTCTTGTCGATGGCCATGTTGATCGCCTTGCGGACGCGCACGTCGTCGAAGGGCTTCTTGGTGGTGTTGTAGGCGAGGTAGCCAATGTTCAGGCCGGCCTGATCGAGGATCGTGACGTTCGGATCCTTCTTCATGGCTTCGAGGTCGGCCGGGTTCGGATACGGCATCACATGGCATTCGCCCTTCTGGAGCTTCGCCCAGCGGACCGAGGCGTCCGGCGTGATCGCGAACACGAGGTCGTCGATCTTGGCCTTGCCTGCGTAATATTCCGGGAACGCCTTGTAACGGATGATGGCGTCCTTCTGGTACTGGACCAGATAGAACGGGCCGGTGCCGATCGGCTCTTGGTCGATCTTCTCCGGGGTGCCCGCCTTCAGCATGGCGTCCGCGTATTCCTTGGACTGCACGGCGGCGAATTCCATGGCGAGATCGGCCAGGAACGGTGCCTCAGGCTGGTTCAGCGTCACCTTGACGGTGTAGTCGTCGACCTTCTCGACGGACTTGAGCAGCTTGGGCATGCCCATGTCGTCGAAGTAGGAGTGGTTCGGGCTGGTCACCTTGAAATACGGGTTGTCCTGCTTCCACTGGCGCTCGAACATGAACACGACGTCGTCGGCATTCATGTTGCGGGTCGGCTTGAAATTCTTGTTGGAATGCCACTTGGCGTTCTTCCGCAGGTGGAAGGTGTAGACCTTGCCGTCCTCCGAAATGTCCCACTTCTCGGCGAGGCCGGGCTGCACCTGGGTGCCGCCGCGCTCGAACTCGACGATACGGCTATAGACCTGGGTGCTGGCGTCGAACGACGTGCCCGTCGTGTTCACGCCGGGATAGAAGTTCTCAGGACTTCCTTCCGAGCAATAGACGAGYGTTTTTGCAGCCAGAGGTGCGGCGGCCATCAAGGCCGGGACGCAAATCGCTGCGAAAAGGGCTGATTTCTTCATTATGGGGTCCTCTGAGACGGCCTACGTGGCCGTTCTGCGACAAAGTTAAGGTGCGAAGTTCCGCGAAAGTCAATCTGTACACATTGAGGACAAATTCATTTCCGGGAAAAATATATCATTTCGCGCCGCCGGCGACGCGGCAATTCCCGTACGGTCGCGAATTTTTGAATAAGAACCGAAGCTTAGGCGAAACAAACGACCATCAAAGGCCGGCGTCGCGGATCAATTCGGTCAAACGTGCCGCGAGGTCCTGACGGGTGAAGGGCTTGGCC
>NZ_JBFUKD010000671.1:0-1954 GCF_056401005.1 Microvirga sp. P4_G7
GAGATTTTCCAGACATATCAAAGCCCGGATATTTGACGGTCGACGAGGTAAATCTTCGAGGAAAATTCAAGAAGCTCATCGAGGAGCTGGAAGGTCCGGAGTTGACCGAGGCTCTTTCCCAACGCTTCGGGGTCGATCTGCATTCTTTCCCGCGCCTCACCACAATCATGAAGCGATCGCAGCCAAAGTACGGCAACATCCACACAGATGGCCCGTCGAAGGTTTTGACGCTTCTCGTGTACATGAACGACGAATGGGGGCCGGCTGAGGGCGGTCGTTTGCGTGTCTTGTACAATGGCCAGGACTTTGAGCCATACGCGGCGGAGATTCCGCCCGTTATGGGCTCGGTCTTTGCGTTCCTGCGCTCTGATAATTCCTGGCATGGACATCGGCCGTTCTCGGGTGAGCGACGAGTGGTCCAGATAGCCTGGGTCAAGAGCCAAGCGGATCTAGATCGCAAGAAGAAGCACAACAAGATCTCTCAGTTCTTTAAGGGAATATTTGGGCGCTGAGGGGCCTCGTTGCCTTCGACCGTCTCATTTGCAGCCAGTTAAAGCATTGAGACGATTTCCCTTCTGAAGCGTTGACCAGCGCTCTAGGGAACTTCGATGACCAAATTTCGCCAGCGCGTTCGTTCGGTCGCTCTATTTGAACAACTGGGACCAGGGCTCGTCACCGGAGCCGCGGACGACGACCCGAGCGGAATCGCAACATACTCGCAGGCCGGCGCGCAGTTTGGCTTTGGCCTGCTCTGGACCCTTGTTCTCACTTACCCCTTAATGACGGCCATTCAACTTGTCAGCGCGCAGATTGGTCGCGTCACAGGCTGCGGGCTCGCTGTCAACATGGGGCGTCTGCTGCCCCGAACTGCGGTCACCGTCCTTGTGGGGCTGCTGTTCGTGGCGAACACGATCAATATCGGCGCAGATCTCGCCGCAATGGGTGCCGTTGCTAATCTTCTTGTCGGCTTCGGAGACCACGCCTTCACGTTCGCCTTCGCAGTTTTATCGCTCACCTTACAGCTTTTCGTTCCGTATCGACGATACGTGCGGTTCCTGAAATGGTTGACGCTGGTCCTTTTCGCCTATGTCGCGGTCGTCTTCATCGTTCGCCTCAACTGGATTGAAGTTGTGCGGGGGCTTGTGTGGCCAAGCCGCGATCAGGGGTTTTCAAAGGACGTCCTTACGACGGTTGTAGCAATCTTCGGGACGACAATCAGTCCCTATCTTTTCTTTTGGCAGTCAGCGCAGGAAGTGGAGGAGGTTGACCAAGACCCTTCTTCGAAACCACTGAAGGAAGCACCACGTCAAGCACCGAGAGAACTGTCTCGAATTCGATTCGACACATTCTTTGGCATGGCGGTTTCAAACCTGATCGCAATTGCGATCATGATTTCTACAGCCGCCACCCTGCACGCAAGCGGCAAAACCAATATTGAGACGGCAGCGGACGCAGCGCGAGCACTTGAGCCTGCCGCGGGGAAGTTTGCTTACTTGCTTTTCAGTCTCGGAATTATCGGAACAGGATTGTTGGCGATCCCCGTTCTAGCGGGTTCTGCCGCCTATGCGTTTGGTGAGAGCCGCGGATGGAAGTGTGGCCTCGACAATAAGCCTTGGGAAGCCGTTGGCTTCTATACCGTGATTGGTTTCGCGACCCTTCTCGGGCTCGCCATTGACTGGTCGGATCTGGATCCAATGAAAGCACTGTTCTGGAGTGCTGTGATAAACGGTGTCGTCGCTGTTCCGTTGATGGCCGTCATGATGCTCGTCATATCGAGACACCGCCAGATGGGCCGTTTCACGGCGACGCGCGCGCTGAAGATTTTCGGATGGTCAGCAACCGCGGTTATGGGTGCGGCAACGCTCTCGATGTTCGCTGCGATGGCGGTATAAGGTCTAATGCGAGCGTGCTATCTGTCTTGCGATCCGCAAATCTTTGTGTGACATCGATGTGC
>NZ_JBFUKD010000672.1:0-1953 GCF_056401005.1 Microvirga sp. P4_G7
GGCTGGAAGGCATGAGATCCGGGAGATTTCAATGCATGCGCATCCGTCTTCGAACGGGAACCACCTACTGGCAATAGGATTCGCCATCTTCCTCGCCGCGATGGTGTTTCTGGGCCATCCCGCGACGGGCCAAACCACATTCGACGGAGACTGGAGCGCCACGGCAGTCTCCGAGACGGGAATGTGCAAGCCAAGTCAGGACCATCTCGTTCGCATCCGCAACGGACGGGCGCTCGACAGACACTCCCGACGGTACGAGGTCAATGGGGGCCTGGACGGCAGTGGGAATATCGATGGCAGCGTTCGCGTCCGAAACACGACGATCATCGTAACAGGCAGGATCGATAAGAACGTTGCAACCGGGACGTGGCGATCGACTGGACGGAGGGTCTGCGCGGGACGTTGGAAGGCGGAGCGTCGAGGCTGAAAGCCAGCGGTTGGCGGTCCGCCTCCAATCGAATGCGAGTGGGTAGAGACGCCAGTCTGCGTAGAAGCCGGCGTCTGAGCTTGGGACGAACCGCACCGCGACCATCGAACCTTTGGTGGACGGGCGACTGCGCGAGGGAAGAGACCATGGACCCGAATGCATCAAACTCCAGCGACGAGCCTTGGGCACCCACTATATTCGACGCCGTGCTTCGAATTGGGCTTGTGGCCGTGTTGGTTTACGCCTGCGTTCGCATCGTCATGCCGTTGGCGTTCATCTTGATCTGGTCGGCAATCCTGGCAGTGATGCTGTATCCGCTTCACCGTCGTTTGGCGGAGCGGATCGGCGATCGCTGGTCGGCCGTGCTCATCGGCTTGGTCGGCATCGCCGTCGCGTTGGGGCCCATGGTCATGGTGGTGACATCGCTCGCGACATCACTTTATTCGTTGATCTCGAGTTTGCAGAGCCAAGATTTGACGATGCCTCCGCCGCCAGTCTGGCTCGACGGCACCCCGCTGGTTGGAAAAAAGCTGACGGAGATTTGGTCGCTCGTCGCCACCAATCTTCCGGCGGCATTGACGAAATATGGACCGATGCTGAGTGGGCCCGTCGCGTGGTTGGCGTCGTTCGCCGGCAGCCTAGCCATTGGCGAACTATCGTTCGTACTTTCATTCGGGATCGCCGCCGTGATTGCCATACATGGCAAGAGCGCCACGGAATTCGCGCGCCGTCTCCTCGAACGAGTCACGGGCGACAAGCCGCGCGCCGTGCACTTGGTCACCCTGACCGCAGCCACGATTCGCGGTGTGGCGCTGGGTGTTGTCGGTGTGGCGCTGGTTCAGTCGCTGTTCCTCGGTTTCGGGTATCTCGCCATTGGACTCGAGGCCGCAGGACCCTTGACGCTGGTTGCGCTCCTACTGGGCATCATGCAGGTGCCGTTGATTCTGCTGTCGCTGCCTGTCATCGTCTATGTCTTCGCGACCGAAGCGACACAACCGGCAATTATCTTTCTGATCTGGAACGTGGTCGTCGGGCTCAGTGACAATGTCCTTCGACCCTTGTTGCTCGGCAGAGGTCTCGAAGTGCCTATGCCGGTCATATTGATCGGTGTCCTCGGCGGCATGCTTGTCGACGGTCTTCTCGGCTTGTTTGTCGGGCCGGTTTTGTTGTCCGTCTGCTATGTGCTGCTGCATGAATGGTTGCCACAGCACCCTGTCGACGGCGCCCTGCCCGCTGACGAACGACGCCTTCACCTCCAAACAGGACCACGACCTCCTCGGAAGTAACCTGACGACGTTCAAGAGGTCGCTCGACTTTCCTAGATGGACATCATCGCGACAAGCACTGGTCCCCACGCGGTGAGAAGGATGTTTCCAACGGCATAGGGAACCGTGTAGCCCAGTGCAGGAATGCTGCTTTGCGCCTCATCCTGAACGGCTCGGAGTGCCGCGGTAATGGTGCCGGCACCTGCACAGGCTCCAAGCACGATCAGTGGATTCATTTTCATGACGTAGCGACCAAAGAGG
>NZ_JBFUKD010000673.1:0-1941 GCF_056401005.1 Microvirga sp. P4_G7
ATCTATGCGACCGTCGCGATGTCCATCCTCGTCATCGTGTTCGCGGAGGTGCTGCCGAAGACGATCGCCATCACAGCGCCTGAACGTCTCTCGCTCATCATCGCACGACCGGTCGCTTGGACCGTCACGCTGTTCGGTCCGCTGACTCATGCGATCGAGCGGCTCGTGCGCCTGATGCTGCGCCCCTTCGGCATCCGCATCGGCGAAAACATGCCGATCCTGTCCGCGTCGGAGGAGCTGCGCGGTCAGGTCAAGCTTCTGCACAAGGAAGGCGGCGTCGCCAAGGTCGAGCGCGACATGCTCGGTGGCCTGCTCGATCTCGAAGAGTTGTCGGTGTCCGACGTGATGGTCCACCGCACCAAGATGCGCACCATCAACGCCGATCTGTCGTCGGAAGAAATCGTGCGCGAGGTGCTGGCCTCGCCCTACACGCGCATGCCGTTGTGGCGCGGAAGCCAGGAGAACATCATCGGCGTCTTGCATGCAAAGGACCTGCTGCGCGCGCTCGATGCGGTCGGCGGCGATGCCGGACGCCTGACGGTCGAAGACATCGCGCTGGAGAGCTGGTTTGTTCCCGACACCACATCCCTGCGCGATCAGCTCAAGGCATTCCTCGCCAAGAAGACCCATTTCGCGCTCGTGGTGGACGAGTACGGCGAAGTCATGGGCCTCGTGACCCTGGAAGACATCCTCGAAGAGATCGTCGGTGACATCAAGGACGAGCACGACCTCTCGGTCCAGGGCGTTCGCCCCCATCCAAGCGGATCGGTGAACGTCGACGGCTCCGTGTCGATCCGCGATCTCAATCGGGTCATGGATTGGCGTCTTCCGGACGAGGAAGCGACGACCATCGCCGGGCTCGTGATCCACGAAGCGCAGGCGATCCCCGATACGGGACAAGCCTTCACGTTTCACGGCTTCCGGTTTCAGGTTCTGCGCAAGTCGCGCAATCGGATCACCGCCTTGCGCATCACGCCGGTCGTCCCGCTGAAAAAGCGCCAGGACACGACGGCGTAACGTCTATGTTGCAGAGCGACCGGACAGGAAATCAACGAGGGCTGCATTGACGCGGTCGGTTTCCTCGAGATGAACCCAGTGCCCCGCGGTGGAAAAGCGCTGCAGCTGTCCCTGATCGCAGATCCGCAGGCTGGCGTCCGCGACGCCGCCGTCGATGAACGGGTCCTGCATACCCCATAGAATAAGGACCGGCATCGCCACATTGCTTTGTCGCGCCCGGAATCTCTTGAACGCGTTGGCGCGATACCAATTCAGCATTCCCGTCAGCGCCCCAGGATGCGACCACGCCTCCTCGTAGCGAGACAAATCGGCTTCAGTGAACGTCCCCGGTTTCGTCACCGCGACGAGCTTTTCCTTCAAGGCGCGGAAATGCCGGGCAGACAGCATCGCTTCCGGCAGCCAGGGAATACGAAAGAACGCCATATAGAGACTTTTCAGCACCTGCCGCGGATGACGGCGCATGAAATCCCGCATGGCGCGCGGATGCGGCGCGTTGATCGCGACGAGGCGCTCCACCAGGTCAGGATGGCGCGTGGCTGTCCACCAGGCGACGACGCCACCCCAATCGTGGCCGACGAGGCTGACCTTGTCGCGACCGAACACGGCGGCGAGTTCGGCGATGTCGTCCGCCAGGAGATCGAGCCGATACGCATCCAACCCTTTCGGTTTGTCGCTCAAGTTGTAGCCACGCTGGTCGGGCGCCACGACCCGAAATCCCGCTTGCACCAAGGGCGCGATCTGCCGACGCCATCCCCACCAGAACTCAGGAAAACCGTGGAGGAGGATGACGAGAGGGCCGGTCAGAGGGCCCGCGTCGACGCAATGAAGCGTGATGCCGGCTTTCGGCAAATGGACGCGTGATTTGCGACTATCGATGCCGGGCAACGGGAGCACCTCCAAACCGGAAGGTCCTCTCGGTAACAC
>NZ_JBFUKD010000674.1:0-1941 GCF_056401005.1 Microvirga sp. P4_G7
GTCAGAAACCAGACYGGAACGGCTGAGGAAGCAGCCGCATCGTTGCAGAATGTTTTCGCCAAAATGGAGGCGGATGAGACCGCCAAGAAGTTTGACAAGTTCGGTATCGACCTGCGGAAGGAAATGACGAAGGCTCGCAAGGAGGGAAAAGACCTCCTCTCGGTGTTCGTCGATCTATCGGACAAAGCGTTGAAGGGTGACCTTTCGAAAGTCCCTCAACTGTTTACCGACATGGAGTTCGCTCGAGGTATGCGAGCGCTCTTGTCGCAGAAGGGCGCTGTCGACCAACTCGCGGCGGCATTGAACAGGGCCGACGGCTCGACCATGAAGGCTTTGGGGCGCGTTCTCGAGGATAACCAAAGTAAGCTGGTTCGTCTTTCCAATGCGTGGGGGGATTTCGTCACGCAGACAGGTGACGTGGCGGTCAACCTCGGTGCAGCGCGTACGTTGGAGGAAATTGGCAAATCCGTTAAATTTCTGAATGACGAGATTGAACGCGCCAGGAGCGGAGAGCGGACGCACTGGGGCCAGAAAGTTGACGTATTCACCAATGGAATCTTGACGGGACAAGATGTCGACCAGCCCCTGAGCGAAATACTGGCCGCTCGCAAGAATCTAAAAGATCGTGAGCGCATCGAGGAGACGCAGAAATTGGCGAGAGAAGAGGCGGACAGCGCTCGCTCGCGCCTCAGTAAGTACGACGCTCTTGACAGTCTTCCGACGGGATCTCCCCGTCGAGAGTTCGGCGCCAGCGCGCGGGCGACCGAGAGGCTTCGACTCGAGGCTATTGTGAGACGCAGCGAAGGCTTGGATCGTGCGGTTGCAGATCACGATGAGACCAACATGCAGATCACTGAGGTCGTCGGTGCACGCCGGCGCGCACAGGGATTGGGCATCAACAAGCCCGGCGCAGCGCGGGGAATCGCGGGAAGCAGCCGTTTTGGCTTTGGGCCAGGTGGGTCAGATGGACACTCGACTCCTTGGGACAGCGGCGCGCTTCCTGGTGTCGCTCCGCTCCCACCCGCGCGGCCGGGGTCGACTTCGACACTCAGCGATATTCGATCCATCTTCGAATCCGGCAAGTTAGAGGCAATCGTCGAAAAGCCCGTGGACGTTACCGGCAAGGTGGAAGCAGACGTCACAGGCGCCGCCACGGTCAACGTGCGGGTTCAAGTCGAGGGTGACGGGAGGGTGACCGGCATGTCGGCGCAGTCGACTGGTCACATCAAAGCAAACGTCGGCACCTCGATGCCCCAGATCAAGTCAGGGCCGCRTTAGGAAAGAGAAAAATGTCTAGCTGTAATAAGCCTTCGAGGGTGGACCGCCCAGCTCCGCAAGTTCTGCCGAATGGAGCAGCTCTTTTGCAAGGTTACGCGCTTCCCGAATGGTCAGACCGATTTGAAGGTCCGGGCCGTCTCCGAGATCTCCAGCGGAAGTCTCAATCCGAAGAGCAATACCGACGTTTGGTATCACAGCTCGGCGAATCTTCTTCATCCTGAAGACTTCAAATTCGCCCGTTTTCTCGTCCCAGCGCATGCATGCCCCCTTTTGACAGTGCGGCATGATGTGCATTCTGCAAGAGTATTGCAATGCGTGATTGGATCAAGACGCTCCGGGCTGCAAGCTTTCGTGGCGTGAAGTTCCATGTCCAGCAGGAAAGCCTCGTGGCTGGACGCAACATCGCGGTTCACGAGTATGTTCGGAGCGAGGAAACCCGCACCGAGGACATGGGGCGTAAGGCGACCCGCTATCGCGTCACCGCGTACATCGCCAACGATCAGGCCGATGCACACGGCCGAGCTCTGGTAGCGGCGTTGACGGCACCCGGTATCGGCATTCTGGTCCTGCCGATGCTGGGGCCCGTGTCGGTCATGATCTCTGGCGACGTCAGCACGAACCATGAGAAAGAACGTCTCGGCTATTACGGCATCGAGTTTGAAG
>NZ_JBFUKD010000675.1:0-1931 GCF_056401005.1 Microvirga sp. P4_G7
ATCCAAGGCAGCGACGAGAGCCGGAATGAAAGCGGGATCGTTCTGGCCGTCGCCGTCGAGCGTAACGACGATGTCGCCCTTTGCGGCGACGACGCCGGTGCGTACGGCAGCACTCTGGCCGCAGCTCGCTTCGTGTCGGATCAATCGCAGCCACGGGCGCGTGGCCCGCGCCGCCAAGACTTCGTCCGGCGTCCGGTCGGTCGATCCGTCATCGACGTAGATGACTTCGAAGGGTCCGAGCGCAGAACAAGCGCGTTCGATCTCGTCGACAAGGGCGAGAACGTTCAGAGCCTCGTTCTTGACCGGAACGACGATACTGGTCTGCGGATGCAGAGAGAGCTGGTTCATCAATGAACGGCCGGACGGGCCGCCTCTCAAAACGAATGAAGTCAAGGCCCGATCCAATAGGCCCCGATATCGGTCTGGCGACCACTGTTGATATTGAAACCGGCAACGCGGGTCGAGAGTGCGGGTTTCAGACCGAGCCGCGTCGCTTCGTTGCGGAAATCGCCGTCGAAACGCTTGTCGACGAACACGAGACGACACCCGCCCTTGGCGAGAAACGCGGCCGCCTCCTCCCCCGTCTCGAGCATGTCGAGGTTCGTCCCGGCGAGGAAGACGAGACTCGGCTCCCGATAACCCAATGTCGCCACCAATGGTTCGGCGCAGCCAATATCGTGCGCGACCTCGGCGAGGCGCGGAGAAATCTTGAGAGAACGCAGATCCAATTGTGCGAACCCAAAAACGCCAATCGACAGTAAAATCGCGGAGACGAAGCTCGTCCCAAGGCATGCGATGACTCTGTCCGTCACGAAAAGGCGCCAAGCAAAGAGCGCCAGCCCCGACGACAAGATGAGYGCCGGCAACGCGCGGTAGGGAAGCGTATGGTCGAAATGCCAAGCCACGACGCAGAGCCCAACCAGAAGGCCGACCGGGATGAAGGGAATGAGGACCGTCGCGATCTTGGCGAGGGGACGATGCGGCCCGACGAACGCACGCCCGATCGCCATGACCGTCACGATGGCGATGGCCGGATAGAGCGGCATGACATAGTGCGGGAGTTTGGTCGGAACGGCCTCGAACACGATCCAGGACGGAACGATCCAGGCAAGGGCGAATGCGATCGCGTCCTCGCGCCGGTTGGTCCATGCGAAGGGCACCGCGATGGCGGCGAGAATGGCGCCCGGCCAGAAGGTGGCGAAGAAAGCGAGGAGATAGAATCCCGGCGGCGCCCAATGATATTTTTGCGCCGTGCCGACCTTGCCCAGCATGTCGTGTCCGACCGAGGCCGCGAAGAATTCGCCATGGCTTCGGAAGGCAATGGCGATGAACCACGGCAAGACGATCAACAGCGTGACGAAAAGCCCTTCCCACGGGCGGAGCGACAGGAGCCAACGCATCGACCGCTCGCGATACGACAGGACCGCCGCCGTCAGACCCACGAACATCAGGACCAGCGGGCCTTTGACGAGGATTCCAAGGGCGAAGCCAAGCCAGGCGATGACGAGCGACGAGCGCGGAAGAACGGCCGCTCCGCGGCCGAGATAAGCGCGCGCCAACCCACCCATGACGGCGATGGAGCAGGCGGCCAACATGGCGTCCGTCTTGGCGAGCCTCGCTTCGACCATGAGGATGATGGACGTCGCCATCAAAGCGGCGGATAGAAAGGCCCCACGCCGTCCCAGGAACGCCAGGGCAGCCCAATAGGTCAGAAGGACGGCAGCGAGCGCTCCCAGGAGTGATGGGATGCGATAGAGCGCGATCGTCGTCCTGGCCTCGGGAACGCCCAGGCTGTCCCCGATGGCCACGCTGAGGCTCTGGAGCCAGTAGATCCCGACCGGCTTCTTGTGCCGCGCCTCATCCTGAAACCGGATATCGACCAGGTCACCGGTCTCCAGCATCTGCTTCGAGGCCTGTGCATAACGTGGCTC
>NZ_JBFUKD010000676.1:0-1928 GCF_056401005.1 Microvirga sp. P4_G7
GCCTTTTCCTGAAAGAACGGGCTTTTTCGAACTCAGCATCCGCGAATTAACGCCCTGCCAGGAAATTTCCCCCGACAAGCGGCCGAACTCGATCTTGGGGCAGCGATCCATGACGACTTGGAGACCTCTCGCCTCCGCTTTGGCAGCGGCTTCGTCGTTGCGGACCGACAGCTGCATCCAAAGTACCCTCGGCAGCGGATCGAGGGCGAGAGCTTCATCCGTGATCGGACCAGCGGCGGCGGAGTTACGGAAAATCTCAACCATGTCGATCGGATGAGGGACGTCGGCGAGCCGTGCAAAGACCGTCTTGCCCAACAGCTCCTGGCCGGCCAGGCCTGGATTGATCGGAATGACGTCGTAGCCCCGCTCCAGCAGGTACTTCATGACGATCCAGCTCGGGCGCGCCGGATTCTGGGACGCGCCCACGAGAGCGATCGTCTTCACGGACTTGAGGATGTCGCGGATATATTCGTTGGGATAGTTGTCGTGGTTCATGCGGAGAAAGTATGGGATAGGGCAGGGTAGTTCAATGAGCATCGGATTCCGGTGAAACAGCATCATCCCCTCATGACTTGCGACGAGTTGACTGCATTTTTCGATCGGGAGTTCCCGGAAGTTCATTTCGGCGGCCGCACCTTCCACATCGAGGACGTCGGTCCTTTCACGGCCCGAATGCGAATGGACTATCACGAGCGGCACGTTCGTCCCGGCGGCACCTTGTCGGGGCCCTCCATGATGACCCTGGCGGATTTGTCGCTCTACGTCGCGATCCTGGCGCAGATCGGACCCGTTCCGCTGACCGTGACGACGAACCTGTCCTTCAATTTCCTCAGGAAGCCGGAGCGGAAGGCGCTGATCGCGGATTGCCGTTTGTTGAAGCTGGGCAAGCGGTTGGCCGTGGGCGAAGTGTCGATGCGTTCGGAGGGCGCGCAGGATATCGTTTGCCACGCGACCGGGACTTACTCGATCCCGAGTCCGCCACGCGAAGAGAATTCATGAGGTATTGAGATACCGCAGTGGAGGTATTAGAATACCTCATTGGCTCAAGTCCATATTTTTCAATACGTTCCGCCGTCTCTATGGGTTAGATTGTCGTTGACTTGAAGCCGTAAAGTTCCTAAATCGCCATCACTCGCCGCCGCATTTCGCGGCGGTTTGTCGTTTCATAACCGGAGCCTTTTTGCTCCCAACGGGAAACAGCGCGATGAAGACTACTTCGCTGAAGCCCGCCGAAGTCGATAAGAAGTGGGTTGTGATTGATGCGAATGGCCTGGTTGTTGGCCGCCTCGCTTCGGTCGTCGCGATGCGCTTGCGCGGTAAGCACAAGCCTAGCTACACCCCCCACGTCGATTGCGGCGACAATGTAATCGTAATCAACGCCGATAAGGTGGTGTTCACCGGCCGCAAGCGCGAGCAGAAGGTGTATTACCACCACACCGGCTACCCGGGCGGTATCAAGGAGCGGACCGCGAAGTTCATCCTCGACGGCCGTTTTCCTGAGCGCGTGGTCGAAAAGGCTGTGGAGCGCATGCTTCCCCGCGGCCCGCTTTTCCGCCAGATCATGGGCAACCTCCGTGTCTATAAGGGCACCGAGCATCCGCACACCGCGCAGCAGCCGGAAGTGCTGGACGTCGGGGCCCTCAACTCCAAGAACGTGGGAGCTAAGTAATGGCGACCCTTCAATCTCTCGCCGATCTCGGTCAGAACGCCCAGGCGGCCGCTCCGGAAGCGCCGAAGCACGTTCAGAAGATCGACGCTCAGGGTCGCGCCTATGCGACCGGCAAGCGTAAGGATGCGGTCGCCCGTGTCTGGATCAAGCCCGGCTCGGGCAAGATCGTGGTCAACGACCGCCCGGTCGACGTGTACTTCGCTCGCCCGGTTCTGCGCATGATCCTGCAGCAGCCGCTGCACATCGCGAACCGTGACGG
>NZ_JBFUKD010000677.1:0-1926 GCF_056401005.1 Microvirga sp. P4_G7
CGATGCGTTGACGTCCGCGCTCTTCGTGCATCAGCGTTTGCGCGAGATCCAGGGCGGCAAGCCGACACCCGCTCCGCACGGCCAGTTGCGCATTGGCGTCTTTGCCGATTGGGCCTTGCCGGATGAGCTCTTGTGGAACGAGGACCCTTATCGTTCACCGACCTGGCGACTTGAATTTCAATCGCTTACCTGGCTCATGGATCTTGCCGGAAGCGACCAGAAAGGCGCCCTCGAACGGGCTGTTCGATATGCCGTCTCTTGGTCGAGCGCCAACCTCGCGGATCAGACGATCGATGCCATCAGCGCTCATCCGATCGCCCAGGCACGCCGCGCCGAGACACTACTCGTGCTTCTCACCAGATGCCTGACGACGAAGAACTGGATCGACCAAAGCGATCGGAAGACCATCCTCGCCGACGTTGTTCGCCATGGTTTCTCGCTCGCCGAAATCCTCAGCCAGAACGTCTTCTCCCATTCGATCGATCATCTCCATGTGGCGGCGACGTTGTTGTCCATCGCGCGCGCGCTTCCGCGTCTTCCCCTGGCGCCATTCTGGCGTTCTCTCGCGATGCTTCGTTTGCGGGAGGGATTTGATGTGCAGATCGGCACAGACGGCGCGCTTGCGGAACAATCGCCGCACTACCAGCTCGAGCTGCTCACTCTCGGTTCGATCCTGGCTTCTGCGTTTCGTCTCGATYCGGATGCGCGAGATTTCGCGGATGATCTCAGCCGCCGCCTTCGCGAAGTTGCGGTCGCCGCCGTCGCGTTGACGGACCCGAGTGGCACCCTTCCCGCCTTCGGCGACACGCCGCACGGCCATCGGTACGCGGCCTGGATCAMGCGTCTGCTGACGCAAGGAGGCGCAGAATGGATGAGCGACCCGCGCATCGCCAAGGAGGTCTCTTACCCCGAAGGCAGCCGTGTGCTCGGTTTTCCCGGTGCCGGCGTCATGGCACTTCGCAATTATCAACGCGGTCGCGATTCCGCCTACCTTGCGACCCGTGTTTCAGAACAACGCGCAGAACACGGCCACAATGACGCGACCTCGTTCGTCTTCAATGCCGGCAGCACGCGCTGGATTGTCGACTCCGCTGGGTCGAACGACGAAACCGGACCGGCGCGCCAGTATTTGCTCTCGTCGCGCGCCCACAACGTTGCGCTCCCCGATGGACGCGAACAGGGTGCCGGCGTTTCCTGGCTCGGAACCACTCTGTCGCTAGACAATGCCCATGCCTTCGAGATCGTGACAAACGTGCATGGTCCAGACTACATGCACAGGCGGATATTCGTAGCCCTTGCGGATCTTCGCGCCATCGCCGTGTTCGATGATTTTGCCACCTCCCCGCGCCCAGTCTCATTCGAGGGGCATTTGCATTTCGAACCTGAGACGACCGTCGCCGCGATCGATCCGCGGCTCGCGATGGGCCTTCGTCAGAAGAGAAAACTGCGCATTCTGCCTCGCGCGATGGCAGGCCGCTTCAGCGGTTGGACTATCAGTCACGGAAGTAATGAACGTCCTGCATCCATTCAGGGCTTCGTGTCACGGCAGCCCGGCGCGCTCGAAGCCGCCAACGTCCTACGCTATAGTTTCAACGGACAGGGCCGCGCCTGCGGCGGCTTGCTGATTGCTCGGGACGAAGCTGGTCTGCAAGCATTGGACGCCATTGTGGAAAGCCACGCCGTTCGCGATCTTCTCATCCGACGGGATCAGGCTTGACGCAATCGAACCGATATCGGCCCTTCACCTTCAAGAACGAATGTCGGTCTTGCTCACGAAGTTGAAATTCTCGACGAGAATGTCCTTCACGATATCGGCGCCCAGCCTCTCGTTGACGCGTCCGCGAATGTTGGCGAGGAGACTCGTGACGTTGTATTTCGACAGCTTGCGAAAATCGAGCTTCTCGTCCGAGTAAATCAACCGGAATG
>NZ_JBFUKD010000678.1:0-1924 GCF_056401005.1 Microvirga sp. P4_G7
CCTTGCCGTCGGCGCCCTGATCCTTTTCCTGCGGCCGGTTCTCCTGTTCGTCCACGAGACCATCACCAATCAAATCATGGTGCCGCAGAGCACGGCGATGATCCGCTGGCGCACCCACCTCTATACGCTCGGGCACGCCGTCAGCTATTTCCAGGCCGACTTCGCGGGGCGGCTCGCGAACCGGATCACGCAGGCGGGTCCGGCCATCCGCGAAATCGCCGTCACGCTGCTCGATACGCTGCTTTACGTGGCGATCTTCGCCTTCACMGCACTCGGGCTGTTCTCGAAGGTCAGCCCCTGGCTTGCCCTACCCATGGGGCTTTGGATCGCGGGTTATGCGCTCTTGCTGCGGTATTTCGTGCCGCGGGCCCAGAAGCGGTCTCTCAAGGTGGCCGATACGCGGTCTGTGTTCGTTGGGCGCATCGTCGACAGCTACACCAACATCTTGACAGTGAAGCTCTTTGCCCGTGGGGCCGAGGAACGATCCGCGGTTCACGCGGCCCTCCTGGCACACACCAACGCCTTCCTCAATTCCTTCCGACTCATCACGAGTGTGACGGGCATCCTGGCCTTCATGAACAGTGCCCTTCTCGTGGCGACGGGCGCGTTGTCCATCTTCCTTTGGACCAAGGGGGCCATGACGAGCGGTGAGGCGGCTACTGGGCTCGCACTCGTGATGCGCATTCTGGCCATGTCGGGCTGGGTGATGCAGACGGTTCGCGGGGTGTTCGAGAACATCGGCGTCGTTCAGGAAAGCATGGAGACCATCGCCCGCCCACACGGGATCGTGGACGTGCCGGGCGCGAAGCCACTTCGGGTTCCCGCCGGCGAGGTACGTTTCGACGACGTCTCGTTCCATTATGGCCGCGAAGGCGGCGTCATCGATCATCTCGACCTGACCATCAAGCCTGGCGAAAAGGTCGGGCTTGTCGGGTTGAGCGGGGCGGGGAAGACCACGATCATTTCCCTGCTGTTGCGGCTTCATGACCTTCAGAGTGGCGCGATTCGCATCGACGGACAGAATGTCGCGGATGTGACGCAGGACAGTCTCCGTCAGGCCATAGCGGTGGTCACGCAGGATACGTCGCTGCTTCATCGCTCCATCCGTGACAACATCGCTTATGGGCGACCGGATGCGACGGACGCCGAGATCGAGCAATCGGCGCGTCTGGCGCACGCTCACGAATTCATCCTCGATCTCGAAGACCATCGGGGTCGGCGCGGCTACGATGCGCATGTGGGGGAACGCGGTGTGAAGCTGTCCGGGGGACAGCGCCAAAGGGTCGCCATTGCCCGGGTCATTCTGAAGAACGCACCGATTCTCGTGCTGGACGAGGCAACATCCGCACTCGATTCAGAGGTCGAGGCGGCGATCCAGGAAGCGTTGTCGACCTTGATGAAGGGCAAGACGGTCATCGCGGTCGCCCATCGCCTCTCCACGATCGCCGCTCTCGATCGGCTGGTGGTCATCGACGGCGGGCGCATCCTCGAAGAGGGCACGCATGCCGAGCTGCTGAGCCGGGGCGGACTTTATGCCAGGTTGTGGCAGCGGCAATCCGGAGGCTTCCTGGGCCATAATGCGCCTGTGTTTTGACACTTTCAGGCTGGAACATCTCCAATCCACCTATGGACAGGCGGGCTTGACCGTGCCAAAGAGCCCCTGCGTGGCGACGCCCAGTCGCATTGCGCGCGCGTTGGCGCGTATGCTTGTTCCAAAGCTGAGCAGCGTGCCTGAAATCCTGGTGTTTTCCGGGATCGAAAGATGCGCGGTTCTCGTTTGTTGACGTATGCTGGAGAGCCAAGTGGCCGAGACCACCACTGCCGCCGTTGAGCCGACACGGCGCGATTTTCTGTTCATCGCCACTGGCGCAGCCACCGCTATCGGTGGCGCTATGGTGGTATGGCCCTTTATTCAGTCGATGGC
>NZ_JBFUKD010000679.1:0-1921 GCF_056401005.1 Microvirga sp. P4_G7
CCGTCTTCCCGCATCCGACCCTCTCGGAAATGATGCACGAGAGCGTCATGGATGCGTATGGGCGCGCGATCCATATGTGATCCGCCGCGACACTCTGTGATGGCCGGGCGTGTCCCGGCCACTCCGCTCGCCGACGAGCGAGCGCCAATTTCGGAACACCCGGCCGCATGGACCGTTCAGCCTTGGCAACCACCGAGGAGACGCCGCCATGCCGACACCGGCCGAACTGAAGACCGCGTTCTGGAAAGCCCTGAAATCCGACATGACCGTCATGCTCGGTCTGGCCGGGACCGAGAAGGGCCACACCCGCCCGATGACCGCGCAGATCGAGGGCGACAAGGGCCCGATCTGGTTCTTCACCGACCGCGATACGGAACTCGTGCAGAAACTGGAACACGGCCAGCGCGCCGCTTTCAGCTTCACCGCGAAGGGACACGACCTCTTCGCCTCCGTCGAGGGCACCCTGCAGGTCGACATGAACCGCGCGGTGATCGATCGCCTCTGGAACAGCTTCATCGCGGCCTGGTTCAAGGGCGGCAAGGACGACCCGCGCCTCGTGCTCCTRCGCTTCGATCCGGGCGAAGCCGAAATCTGGGAAAACGCCTCCAACCTGCTCGCCGGCATCAAGGCCCTGCTGGGCGTCGATCCGCAGACCGACTACAAGGACAAAACCGCCGAAGTGAAGCTGGGGTAGGGGGCGATCGAGTACCAACCTCCGTCATTCCGGGGCCGCGTAGCGGAGCCCGGAACCCATACGCGCTGCGTTTGGAGAACGGGCGCAAGGCGATCCGTGTCCTCCCCGGCGAGCGCCTCTGTCTCCGTGTCCTCCCCGGCGAGTGCCTCCCCCTCCGTGTCATCCCCGGCGAGCGTAGCGAGGGAAGGGGACCCAGGCCTGGACCGTCCTCGCGCACCACGGTGCGGCGTTATGGGTTCCCTTCCCCTCCGACGGCTCCGCCATCTCCGGCCGGGAATGACACTGAGGGTGGCACCCCCTCCGCTGTCATGGCCGGGCCTGTCCCGGCCACCCCGGTCGGATGAGCGCCGCACCTCACGAAAGCGAGGTCACCGGGACAAGCTCGGTGATGACAAAGGACGGTGGGGTCGCAATCCTCCACCGGGCCTGTCCCGGCCACCTCGATTAGATGAGCGCTGCGCTTCACGAAGCGAGGTCACCGGGACGAGCCCGGTGATGACAAAAGTAAGCCTCATCCTGAGGGGGCCGGAGGCCCGTCTCGAAGCCTCATCCTGAGGAGCGACGCAGTCGCGTCTCGAAGGACGAGGCGTCTCCAGCGATCTCTGGACCCTCCTTCGAGACGCCGCTGACGCGGCTCCTCAGGATGAGGGTCAGCTGGACGAGCCCGGCGATGGCACCGGCTCAGCCGAACCCACATCGTCGCCCTCGGCGATGGGGAGGACGCGCAGCGGCTCGGCCAACCGCGCGTCCTCGAACCGCGCCTCCCGCCACGACGCCACCGGCCGCGCATCCCTCGCTTCGGAAAACGCAGCCCGTCGCGCCAGCCGGATCTCGACGATCCCGCGCATCAGGACCCACGCGACGCCGAACACCGTCAACGCGCTCATGACGATCATGAGCGCCTGGATCGGCTCGGAYGCTRTYTGAAACTTGGACAACGCATCGGCGACGATGCTGTACGGCTGSTCCATCCCACGCTCCCTTGGTGAAACGACCACCAGGAGCCCTGGTGGCCGGGGAGCTAGAAACCGCCCAAAGACGGCGCACTGCCCTTTAGGCTTTCACCCTGGACATGCGGCAGCACCTCCCCGGCCATAAAGGGCAAGGGAGGCATCGTCGCGGTCGATGCCGACCGCTTTGGGAGAGGTTTCTAGGCCCCGAAGTCGGGTGCGCCCGACTTCGGAGTAACGAAACACTACGCGGTGGGGTCGGGTCAATGGGATAGAG
>NZ_JBFUKD010000680.1:0-1920 GCF_056401005.1 Microvirga sp. P4_G7
CCTATACATGCCTCGTGTCGGGGGGATTTACGCTCTTCACCGGGCCGATCGGGGACAAGATCGGCTTCCACGAGCACCGCTCGAATATTCTCAACATCGACGCCGAACGCCTCGCCGGTACGGTGGTCGAGCCCATCCTTGGCAAGGAAGCCAAGCTCGCCACCCTGATCGAGCTGCGCGAACGGCTCGGCCTCGACCGGCAGGACACCATGGCGACGGGAGACGGCGCCAACGATCTCGCCATGCTGGGCGAAGCGGGYCTCGGCGTCGCCTACCACGCCAAGCCGGCTGTAGCGGCCGCCGCCCATGCCAGGATCGAGCACGCGGATCTGACGGCGCTGCTCTATGCGCAGGGATACGGCGAGGCCGAAATCCTGAAGGATTGACCCAAGGATAAGTCCTTACGGAAACTCGTATTTTCAGCACTCCCGACCGTGAAAAGACTTGTAAAATCGTCTGAAATGATATAACGATAATAGGTCAGGATTTCTGTCGAGGACCTAGTCGATGCCCACCGAACCTCAGCCCGCCAATACCGCGCCGCACATTCGGATCGACGGTGTCCCAGTGGCGATCGCACAGGAATCATCACAGCCTCCCGGAAACAGCGCTCCTGAACTGTTCGCTCTGTGTCTCTACGACAGCAACCACGATGGTTTGGTCGGCGAGGACGAAGGTCCGAATCTCGGTTGGTTCGATGCGGTCGACCCGGACGGCGACCCATTAAGTTACGAGCTCATTCAAGAAGAGACGAGTCCTTTCACCTTACGGAACAACGCGCTGTACCTGAAAGAGGGGGCTCATCTCGACTACGAGACCAATCGGACACACGATATCACCGTCCGCGTTACCGACAGCCACGGCGCAGCGTCGACGGGAACGTTCACCTTGTTTGTCGGCAACGTATTGGAGGACGGTGAAATACCGCCGCCGCCTCCTCCGCCGAACAACAGCACTCCCTATGGCCTTGTCCTACATGACGGTGTGATCCGCGAGGACGCTGTCGGCCACACGTTCGCTGGCTTTCTGACCGCGCAGGATGACCAAGATCCCGCCTCGTCGCTCGTCTACGGCCTCTACCACCCGGACGAAAGTCCATTCATTCTCGAGGGTAACGCACTCTTCCTGAAGGAGGGAGTAACTCTCAATTTCGACGACCATCCGACGTACGATCTTTACGTTCGCGTCACTGACAGCCAAGGGGCGGGCGTCGTCGAAATGGTCACGATTCGCGTGCTCGACGTGTCTGACGAAGAGCAGCCACCGATCGATATCGTTCTGACCCATTCATCGATTGTCGAAAACGCCAGCAACGGGTCGCAGATCGGTGCGTTCACCATCATCGATCCGGATCAGGGCGATGCGTTCCATCTCGAACTCGTCGGCAGCGCCGATGGACGTTTCGCTCTCTTCGACGGGCGGCTCACCGTCGCCGACGGGTCGCGGCTCGACTACGAACAGGACCCGGCTCACACGATCAGACTCCGCCTGACGGACGTGAGCGGGCATACGATGGAGAAGGAGTTCACCATCTCCTTGCTGGATGTGGACGAGAATACTCCTCCTCCACCACCGCCTCCGCCCCCACCGCCGCCGGAGAACAGCGCGCCGACGATGATGATGCTCGATGGCGTGCAAGTCGTCGAGAATGTCTCGAACGGCACCCGGATCGGGCAACTGCGCGCCCACGATCCCGACAACGACGCAATGACGTTCTCGCTCCTCGACAATTCGGACGGCCGCTTCGCCATCGTCGACGATTACGTCGTGGTGAACGATCGGACGAAACTCGACTACGAGCAGGCGACCACGCATCAGATCACCGTGCGCGTGACGGACGATCACAACAATCATCGCGACGCGGTGTTCACCATCCATGTGCGCAACGATCTGCGCGACGATGATCCCCCACCGCCGCCC
>NZ_JBFUKD010000681.1:0-1914 GCF_056401005.1 Microvirga sp. P4_G7
GATTCAAGCCTTCTTCAAGAACGCTGTCTTGAGCACGAGGTTCTTCACCTTTTCGGCGCGACACTCCACCTCGTCCGGGTCGTCGGTCAGGTGGATGCCTTTGATCAGCGTACCGCGTTTCAGCGTTACCGACGTTCCCTTGACCTTCAGGTCCTTGATGAGCGTGACGGAGTCGCCTTCGTTGAGCGTGGCGCCGTTGCTGTCTTTGACGATCATTGCGTCGGGTCCCGGAATGGTGAGGTCGTGCGACGCCCCTCGTCGGTCATCGCTTCGCAAAAGGCAAGGCCGACAGGCGAAACATCGGACATGGGACGTCTCAATACAAAACAAAACGGCCCGCCTGGTGTGGACGGGCCGTTTCGACGATCCTGCGTTCAGGATCAATTCTGCAAAAACATCTCTTCGTCCGGCTCGGTGGGCACACGGCTGGCGACTGGGATCGACGCGCCGAGGCCATCGCGGTTGTAGATGTCGTCTCGGAACTGCACGAGGCCGTCCGGCGTCGCCCAGGCGGTGATGTAGGTCCAGTAGATGTTGACCGGGCTGGCGATCCGCGCGTCGGTGCGCGAACCGGMCTTGAACGTGGCGTCGATCTGCTCGCGGCTCCAGCCGGGCGTATCCTTCAAAAGCCACTCGATGTAGTCGCGCACGTTCTGGACGCGAACGCAGCCGGACGAGACAAACCGGAAATCGTCGCCGAACACGCCCTTGGACGGGGTGTCGTGCATATACACGCCGTGCGGGTTCGGAATGTTGATGCGCACGAAGCCCATCGAGTTCAACTCGCCGCCCGGGTCCTGCCGGAAACGGTAGCGCGTCGCCTCGTCCGAGAACCAGTTGACTTGGCTCGGGCTCAGTTCTTGCCCGGCACCGTTGAAGATGCGGATCTTGTTGTCGGTGAGATAGTTCGGCTCCTTCTGCATCTTGGGGATCAGATCCTTGCGGATGATCGACGCCGGGACGGTCCAGAAGGGATTGAAATTGATCTCGACGACCTTGGAATTCATGATCGGCGACTGACGGTCGATCTTGCCGACGCCGGCCGCATGCCGGGTATGGACGACCCCAGCTTCGACGGTCTCGACGAGGGCCGCTGGAATATTCACGCTGACGAAACGATTGCCGAGGCTGCCCGCATACGTCCGGAGCCGGACAAGGTTGATCTCGAGCTGACGCATGCGAACATCCGCCGGGACGTTCATGGCCGTCAGCGTGACCGCGTTCATGGCACCGGTCGAGCTCAGGCCGTGGCGCGCTTGAAAACGCCGCACGCCAGCCTCGACATACGAATCGTAGACCGATGATTCGCCTGCCGTGGGATCCAGGTCTCCGGTGACGATGAGGCGCTGACGCAAGGCGACCACCTCATTGCCCTTGCTGCCGACGCGAAGCCGTTCGGCTCCCCGCACCGGCTGCCATCCGCCGCGAGAGGCGATGTCACGGTAGCGCTGGATCATCTCTTCCGTGGCCGCAAGCGTGTCCGGCGACAGCATCGGTGTCGACGTCCGCTGAACGCGGGTGCGGGAAACGGCCTCGTAATTCTGCGACCATTCCGCCTGGTTTTGAGCCAGGGCAACAGTCGGAGCAATAGCGAGAGCGATTGATCCAGTCAGGAGAAGGCGGCGAGACAGCATAGGCGCAGGCTTTCGGGTCATAACCAAGCGGAAGGTGCGGGAGGCATCGATCCTCGCGTTCCCTCGGAAAATGCCGGGAGACGATTAAGGAACGGTATCGAAAGTGAAGAACATAGGGGCGGCATTGTGGCAAAACACGATCCTGTGTGACCGTGGCGCCCTCAAATGCGGCTCCAAACAGGGTTGCGTCGGCAGTGTGTGCTTTCGACAACAGTTCCGGAACGCCACTCAGGTGCCCGCCTCCAGCACCTGCGGGCGCAACAAAAAGGCGGCCCCAGGG
>NZ_JBFUKD010000682.1:0-1913 GCF_056401005.1 Microvirga sp. P4_G7
GCCGCCGGCGATGCCGGCACCAACGAGCATCCGACTTTCACCGGCAACAAAGCGCTGGCGCAAGTCGAGCCGCTGATCTTCGAGATCGGCCGCGCCGACGTCACCGGTGTCGATCTCGACGAGCCGGCCCCGTTCACGCCGCGCCTCGGCGGCTTGGAACGCAAGGACGCTCTCGGATTGCCGGGTCTTTCCGAGCCCGAGACGATGCGCCACTACGTGCGCCTCAGCCAGATGAACTACGGCATCGACACGGGATTGTTTCCTCTCGGGTCGTGCACGATGAAACACAACGCGCGGCTCAACGAGCGCGTGGCGCGGCTTCCAGGGTTCTCCGATGTCCATCCGCTCCAGCCCATTTCCACGGTGCAAGGCGCATTGGAATTGATGAGTGAACTCGCGCGCTATCTGATGACGCTGACGAATACGTCGGCCGTCTCCCTGTCGCCGAAAGCAGGAGCGCACGGCGAACTCTGCGGCATGATGGCGATCAAGGCTGCGATTGCCGCGAAGGGCGAGGGCAAGACTCGCAACGTCGTGCTCGTTCCCGACTCGGCGCACGGCACCAACCCGGCGACCGCCGCCCTCATCGGCTTCGTCGTGAAGCCGGTTCCGGCGCGCGACGACGGCTGGGTGCATGTGGAGGACGTCAAGAAGCTGATCGGCCCCGACGTCGCGGCGATCATGCTGACCAATCCCAACACCTGTGGCCTGTTCGAGCCGCAAGTGGTGGAGATCGCAAAGGCGCTGCACGATGCGGGCGCCTATTTCTATTGCGACGGTGCGAACTTCAACGCCATTGTCGGCAAGGCGAAGCCAGGCGATCTCGGCATCGATGCCATGCACATCAACCTTCACAAGACGTTCTCGACGCCACACGGCGGCGGCGGTCCGGGTGCGGGCCCTGTCGTTCTGTCGGCACGCCTTGCGCCGTTCGCTCCCGTTCCCTTCGTCCGCGCGGGCGAGAACGGATTTGAGATCGTCGAGCACGAGGAGGATGCGAGCGAGCAGCCGTTCGGGCGCATCACCGCGTTCCATGGCCAGATGGGCATGTATGTGCGGGCGCTCGCGTATATGCTGTCGCACGGTTCGGACGGCATGAAGCAGGCCTCGGAAGATGCGGTGCTGAACGCGAACTACATTCGCGCCGGGCTGTCCGATCTCATGTCGCTGCCATTCGGCGACAAGCCCTGCATGCATGAGGTTCTGTTCGATGACGCGTGGCTGAAGGATACGGGCGTGACGACTCTCGATTTCGCGAAGGCGATGATCGACGAAGGCTATCACCCGATGACCATGTATTTCCCACTCGTCGTGCACGGCGCGATGTTGATCGAACCGACCGAATCGGAATCGAAGGCGGCGCTCGATCTCTTCATCGCCACGTTGCGCGATCTCGCCATGGCGGCGAAGCGTGGCGAGACGGAGCGCTTCACGGGCGCGCCGTATCATGCCCCGCGTCGACGTCTCGACGAGACCCGTGCAGCGCGGGCGCCGGTGCTCAAATGGACGCCGCCGGCAGCGCTCGCGGAAGCAGCCGAATAATTTCTCGCAAATTTGGTGGAATGAGACCTCAGGCCTCGGAGTATTCCGAGGCCTTTTTTCTTATCTAATGTCCGGATTCAGACAATAGTCCTTCCTACAACTGTATCTAAGCATAAAATCTCTAAGACAAAGGAACAATGTAACAATCATTTACATCTCAATTTCCTGCAACTACAATTTGTTATGCTGTAACATTGCAGTTTAGGGAATTGGGAAGGCTGATATGTCCTATTCGATGTTCATTCGCAGTCTGGCGGGCGGCACGCGCCTTTCGCACGATGCGTCACGCGATCAAAAGATCATCTACCTCAGCGACGACAAGGGCGATCGCATTGTCGCCGGCAGTGATGACGACACCATAAAAGGCAATG
>NZ_JBFUKD010000683.1:0-1909 GCF_056401005.1 Microvirga sp. P4_G7
ATCGGGCGCTGATACGGCGCGTAGGATGCGCCGTAATTCTTGATCAGGGCGAACGTCGTCGTCGCGCCGTCACCGGTGCCGATGCGCTGGTCGAGGGGCGTCGGTTCCATGGAGGGTGGGCCCGACCGCCAATCGGTTCTGTCGCGGAAGCGAAAGCCGATCAACCGACCACGGCGCTCCTCGAAAAAGGCGATGACCGCGTGCAGCGCATCGACGCTGCGCACGCCGAGGCCGGCATCGTAGCGACGGCGCGAATTCGCCCAGCGGCTGTTGCGGTGTTCCCGCCCCGACGCCAGGGTGACGATGTCGGTGCGACGCACCGGCCCGCCGCGGCTGCCGAGGCTGATATCGAGCGGAAACCGGACCTCGTGAAAGTCGGACGCCATGTGACGGACCCTGATTTGATTTGAAACGGAAACCACCGGCCGGGCGTTGGACCGCCGGGGCCGGTCACCAACGCGGGACCAGTTACGAAAGGAAGCACGACGATGAGCAGCAACGAACTCGCCGACGATTTTCCGGGCCGCGCAGACGCGATTCATGCCCTGAAGACGAGCAACGCCCATTTCGCCCGGCGCTACGACGAGTACGTCGAACTCAATCGCACCATCCACCGGATCGAAACCCGTGTGGAGCCGACCACGGAGGACGTGGAGGAAGAGTTGAAGCGCCGCCGCGTCGCCATCAAGGACGAACTCGCCGCGATGCTTGACAGGCAGGGATCCTAGGCGACGTGCGTCACATTCCGCGCTGTCCGCGCGCCACCGCGCGGGCGAGCGCCGCCGAAACCTGCGCCTCCGAACGGCGGAAGCTGTCCGCATCGGGCGTCGTGACATTGACCGTCACCGCGAGCGGCCGGCCGCCTCCACCGCCGGAGCGGACGCCCAGCCGCCCATCGGACCCGCGCGCCAGCGGCATCACTGCTTCCGCGCCCCGCTCACCCATGACGCCGAGCCCGCGCCCGAGCGGAAAATAGGTCGGCGCGCCGACCACCCCGCCCTGCGCGAACGGCATCACCATGCCGCGGGAAAACACCCCGCCCTGCGCAAAGCCGAGAAGCGAGCCGAGCCCTGACGTAAGCCCCTTGAACAGAGGCCCGAGCACCCCGCTCAGCATCTGTCCCAATCCGCCGCCGTCGATCAACGGCTGGTCCTTCGTGCCGTCTCTCATTCCGTTGGTCAGGGACTGGCTCAGACCGAGCTGCAGCGGCGCCAGGGCCATCCGCAACCCGCCCTCCACAAGGGATTGCCGCATCGACTTAATAACGTTATTAAGTTTCTTTCCTTCGGCTATGTTCTTGGCGAAGGCGTTGGCGAGCGAGTCGCCGAACTTGTCGGAGAGAGCGATGAGCGTGTCGAGCTGGCGTTTGCGGTCTGCTTCGAGAGGCGATACGTCGTTTGCTTTGTCGGAGCCTGGCACGATTTTGTCTCCACAATTTCAGAAGGGAGTTACGGCATTCGCTTTTTTTCTGTTGGCAGGATGCATTGCCAAACCTCCGATCCGAAGTGTCTTCAGGACACCCAATCTTGGTTCTGCCCAATGGGAACAGATAAAACGAGAGTGCCGCTTCGAGGCGGAGAAGGCGACCGCAGCCGCAGATCCCGCAAAGGATTCGTCCATAAGCTGGCGGAACGTGTACCGCTCGTGCGCAGCGGTTARGGGCGCGACGTTTGTCGGAATGGTCCAAATGGCCGAGGACGAATGGCAGGCGATTTGGTCGTCCTGTCACCAAAAAGCGAAGGAAGCTCTCGCCACACGCCCGGCCTCCAAGGAAAAAGGCGAGATGATCGAGGACCTCGAATTGGAATGTCAGAAGCGCAATGGCGTGAAATTTTACGCCCACTTGTACTGACGAGAGGGCGCCAAATTTYTGCRCGAGGAAGAGGTCGAGTGATCCGCATATTAAAGT